>CAYRKS010000362.1:0-1504 GCA_964424855.1 uncultured Lachnospiraceae bacterium | reverse complement strand
TATTATATCTTTCCGGTGGATTTGAAGCGAAATCCGATGATCTCATAGGTCGCAAGCGGCTCGGGCTCGGGTTCGGGACTCGACTCGGCATCAATATCGGTTTCCGGAACCTCATCGGGACTCTGCGCCGAGTTCAACTCCTCGATTATCTCCTCCTCGGGCGGCATTCCGTCGCTCGGAGCGGTCGAGGTGATATATTCGCTGATCTCGGTTTCGTCGCTCGAGCCCTCGTCGTATTCCTCGAGCTGCTCCGAAAGCTCAAGCTCGCGATCCTCGCGAAGCTCACGGCTGTTGTGACGGCGACCTCTTCTCGGACGGCGTTTTTTGCCCTCACCCGGCTGACGCGCCTCACCCGATTCGGTGCGCTGACGCGATTTTGAGGGCTTTTCGCGGCGTTCGCCGCGGCTCTGCTCCGAGGCTTCGGAGCGTTCCGGCTGCTCGGACTCGAAGACCTCGGGCTTTGAGGTGCTTTCAGCCTCGGGCGGAAGATCGTATCTTCCGGGCTTAACCGTTATCGAGCCGTTCTGAGACTGCTCGGACTGATCGCGAAAGCTCTGCTTTTGCGAGGGTCTGCGGCGGCGGTTGTTATTTTTATACTTCTTGCTGTTCTCGCCGTTTTCGTGCGAGAGATTATTGTTATCCATAGGCGATTCCTTTTTTAATATTTTTCGTTGCTTCAGAGCTGATCTGCGCTCGGACGGTATCTTCCGGCGACCGCCGAAAGCGCACGAAGCGCAGTGCGGCTCTGTGAAAGCGAGAGATTTACATTCTTTCCGAGGTCGTTTTCGGCTTCGGAAAATATATCGAAGAGCTGAGAGAGCTTTAGGCTCGTGTACTCCTGCGAAAGCTCACGCGCCTTTTCCTCCGTGACGAAGAATTCGGGATGAAAGCTTTTTGTCAGCTTTGCGGCGAGAAGATCGCGAACTGCGGTGCAGAGCATCGAATATACCTCGGCAAGCTCGGCGCGCTGCTTTTGAGTCGATAGCCTTGAGGCGTATTCGAAAAAGGCGACCTCTCCGCCCGGGCGCGAACGCTCGGCGAGGAGCTTCAGATACTGCTCGGCGGCACGTCGGCTCTTTAGGCATTCCTCGGAGCTTTTGGGGTCGCAGAGCTCGACTGCCCGTCCGAGGCTTCCGCCCGCTATTCTTACGGCGATGCCGAAGGTCTCGGGATCGCTTTCGGCGAGCCTTTTTGCGTTTTCGTCGTTTTCCTTCAGCCAAGCGGAGATAGTCTCATCGGGGAGAACCTCGAGTCGCAGTATCGGCGCACGGCTTTTTATCGTCGGGAGAAGGCTTTCGGAGCTTTCGCAGAGCAGGAGAAACAGTATCCCGTCCGGCGGCTCCTCGAGAAGCTTCAGAAGTGCGTTTTGAGCCTGAGCGTTCATAGTGTCGGCGGCGGGGAAGATGTAGGTCTTGAGCTCGAGATCGTTTGCGCCGAAGACCGAATCCTCGCGAAGCCGTCGGATAACATCCACTCCGAGCTGCACCTTTCCGTCGTCCGCCTC
>CAYRKS010000361.1:0-1506 GCA_964424855.1 uncultured Lachnospiraceae bacterium | reverse complement strand
CGATATCAGTAACGCCCGCTTTTTGTGCAGCATACACAACCGCAGGATTTATTCCTTCGGCTTTGGGAGGGGTGACTATCGTAATTTTGCCGACTCCGGCGACCTTCGCGGGGATCGCGTTCATGAGAACAGACGAAGGATACGCGGCGGTTCCGCCCGGAACGTAAAGTCCTATCTTTTCGATAGGTCTCACAAGCTGTCCCATGATTTTGCCATTCTCGTTAGTCATCCATGAGTTTTGAAGCTGCTTTTTGTGAAAATTATATATGTTTTCTGCCGCTTCATCGATTATTTCTTTCAGAGAATCCGGAACCTTTGCGATCAGCTCCGTTTTTTCCTCTTCGCTGAGAAATATCGATTTGAGTTCAACCTTATCAAATTTTTTTGTGTAATCGAGCAACGCTTTGTCGCCGTTTTTCCGAACGTTTGAGATAACATCCGAAACGGTCTGCATTATTTCCGGAGAAATATTTTCAGCGCGCTCGGAAAGAAGCTTCAATAGCGTGTCGGTCTCATTTTGTCTGTATATCTGCATAATTATACATCCTTATTCATCAGTTTTGTCAATGTGTTCATAAATCCGCTCAACAAATTCGTCGATCTCGCCTTTTTTCAGCTTGATTGAGGCGGTGTTTACGATCAGGCGCGTCGAAATGTACGCAACATCCTCGTAAACCTCGAGTCCATTCTCGCGAAGTGTCGTTCCGGTCTCGACGATATCGACGATCGCATCCGCAAGCTTCAAAATCGGCGCAAGCTCTACCGAGCCTTCAATTTTGACAATTTCGACATCTATCCCTTTTCCGTTAAAGAAATTCTTGGTAACATTCGGATATTTCGAAGCAATTACGATGTGCCTGTAGCCATCATAAAGATTTCGCCCCTTGATTCCGGCGAGCGCAAATTTGCATTTTCCGAAATTCAAATCGAGAATCTCATGAAACCACTTTCCGTGCTCCATTATCGTGTCCTCGCCGACAATTCCGACATCACAAACGCCATGTTCGATGTATGTAATAACGTCTGCCGCCTTTGCAAGAACGACCTCGATATCGGCATTTTTTATCTTAAGGACGAGTTTACGCCCTTTTTCTTCCAGTTCAGAGCAATCATAACCGGCTTTTTTGAGCAGCTCGATCGATTTGCTCTCGATACGTCCCTTAGTCAGAGCTATGCGGATCATGATCTCACCTCCGAATCCGATTTTAGGTTTTCAACCTTCTTTATATTCATTGTCTCTGCATATTTATACGTTTCTTCGATGTCATCAAAGGTTGACAGCTCGCAGATCAAGCCCTGCTCGTTGTACCACTTCTTTCTATTTATGGCAGTTCCGAATTTTGATTCGTCATAATGTATAATGACATCTGCCGGGCGAATCTCGGGCATCATTCCCGCCTTTATCAGCGCGTCGGCGGCAGCGCAAACATTTACCGCAAATCCGGTGGCCGGAAGGTCTCGTCCGAAGGTAGCAAGCAACCGATCGTATCTTCCGCCTTTAAGAAC
>CAYRKS010000360.1:0-1510 GCA_964424855.1 uncultured Lachnospiraceae bacterium | reverse complement strand
CGAGCATGAGATTTCGTCGAAGCTCCTGTTGCTCGACAAGCTCTGTGCGCATATCGACGCGGGCGATGTCGAGCGGTTCATCCTGCGCATAGAGGTGGAGGAGGGGAAGCATTATGCCTCGCTCCAGCGAAAGGCGATCGCTTCCGCGCTCAACAGCGGGGTCATGATCCTGACCGGCGGACCCGGAACCGGAAAAACGACGGTCATTCGCGCGGTCATTCGCATACTCGAGTCGCTCGAGATGAGGGTCGCGCTTGCCGCACCGACCGGACGCGCCGCAAAGCGTATGTCAGAGGCGACTCAGTGCGAGGCTAAGACGATCCATCGTCTGCTCGAGGTCGAATTCAACGGCGAGAGCCGCGATAATTTCAAGAAAAACGAAAACGATCTGCTCGAGGACGATGTGATAATCGTTGACGAGGCATCGATGATCGATATGTATCTGATGAATTCGCTTTTGAAGGCGATAAAGCCGGGCGCACGGCTGATGCTCATCGGCGACTCGGATCAGCTCCCGTCGGTCGGCGCGGGAAATGTTCTCAATGATCTTATCGCGTCCGAGAAATTCCGCACGGTAAAGCTGACCGAGATATTCCGTCAGGCGGAGGAGAGCCTTATCATCACGAACGCGCACAAAATAAACGAGGGAGTCTATCCGATACTCAATTCGAAATCGGGCGATTTCTTCTTCCTCCCGCGAAAAAGCGATGAGGAGATCGCCGCGACCATTGTCGATCTCTGCCTGAACCGTCTGCCGAAAAGCTACGGCGAGTCCGCGGTCGAGGGGACGCAGGTCATCTCGCCGTCTCGTCGTGGTGCGGGCGGAACCGAATCGCTCAATCGCCGACTCAAGGAGGCACTTAATCCGCCGTCCTCACGAAAGGTGGAAAAGACCTTCCGCGATGTGGTCTTTCGCGAGGGGGATCGGGTCATGCAGATAAAAAACGACTATGATCTGATCTGGGAAAAGGACGGAAAGGAGAGCAGCGGCGTTTTCAACGGAGATATCGGTGTGATCGAGACGATAAATCTCTCGAGTGAATACATGGTCATAAGCTTTGAGGATCGGGTCGTGAAATACGACTTCACAAAGCTCGAGGAGCTTGAGCACGCCTACGCGATAACCGTGCATAAGAGCCAGGGAAGCGAATATCCCTTCGTCGTGATGCCGATGTACGGCTCCTGCCCTATGCAGCTGCTCTCGCGAAATCTGCTCTATACCGGTGTGACGCGCGCACAGCGCATGGTGATTTTGGTGGGCGACCCGGCGATAGTCTGCCGAATGGTCGATAACAATCGCCAGGTCATGCGCTACACCGGGCTCATGCGGCATGAGTAGGCGAAGGCTTCGCGCGGTGCTCGATTTTATCGCGCCCGAGCTCTGCGCACACTGCCGCGAGCCGATCGTCGGTGACGGCGCGTTCTGCAAGACCTGCCTTGTGAAATGGCAAGCCGAGAAATCACGTGCAGAGCTTGAGCATCACGGCATACCTGCGGTATATCTAAAGAC
>CAYRKS010000359.1:813-1516 GCA_964424855.1 uncultured Lachnospiraceae bacterium | reverse complement strand
CCTTCATCGTCAGCTCCCAGCCGTCGCTTTTGTTCCGCCGCTCGGTCTTCATCTGCTCGAGTATCTCGAGAAGCTCCCGCCGCTCGGACAGACCGACTCGAATTATCGGCAGAGTGTCGTTCTTTCGCTCCCAGTCGATGCTCGGAAGTCGCAGTACCTCGTCCCTTAAGCTGCCAAGCTCGTCGAGATAAAATAAACAGTTGTATATCGTCGTGTGATATGCGCGGCTGTAGGAGTGTACCTCGCCGGGAAATATCGCAAAAAGATCTCCCGCGGTCAGTATCGAGGTCTTGCCGTTGTAGGAGTGCAGCGAAAATCCGCTGTCTACATAGACAAACTCGAAAAAACCGTGCGTGTGCTGCCATACCTTTCCGTGGTGCTGGCTGTTTACGACGATTATTTTCACCGTGTCGGGTTCAAAATATGTGGTGTATTTCATTTCGGGGATCAGACTGTCCGGCATTTTCTCGCTCTTTTCATGTTTTATCTTTAATAATTATCAATTATCGCTTTCCTGCTACAATTATATCACACCGAACGCTCAAAGTCAATAGAAGTCAAGCATTTTTTTGCAAAAAAATCCGGCGGTGCTTCCGCCGGATTTGATCAGTCGCTCGCTAAAAGCTCGGAGACCGTGACAAAGCTGTAGCCCTCTGCCTCGAGAGCCGGAATGAAGCTTCGAAGTGCCTCGGGGGTCGGACTG
>CAYRKS010000359.1:0-803 GCA_964424855.1 uncultured Lachnospiraceae bacterium | reverse complement strand
CGCCCGATGAAATCGTGGCAGAGGATTATAGACCCCGCGCGCGTCTCGCTCTCGACCATCGATATTATCTCCTCGGTCGGGGTGTGCGCCCAGTCGCGCGTGTCCACCGTCCAGAGGATCAGAGAATAATCGTTCGCCGCCGCGACCGCTTCGACGCTCTGCCTGAACGAGCCCTCGGGCGGACGAAACAGCTTCGGGCGGTAGTCGGCGATCTCGTTTAGCAGACGCTCGGTCTTCATAAGCTCGCTCGTCAGCTCGGACGGCGTGAGCTTCGACATCTTCGGGTGCGACCAGGTGTGATTCCCGATCTCGTGTCCCTCCGAAAGCTCGCGCAGGATCAGCTCGGGATACCGCTCGGCAAGCTCACCGACAACGAAAAAGGTCGCCTTCGCATCGTATTCCTTCAAAATGTCGAGTATCTCGGCGGTGTATTTGTAGTGCGGCCCGTCATCAAAGGTCAGCGCGATCCGCTTTGAGCTGTTGTCGTGGCGATATACCGCCGCGGAATCGTCTGCGTGAAGAGAGGGGCGGAGCAGAACCATACAAAGAGCGCATATAATAATGAAGAGCCTTGACCTCACGACGAAAACAGCTCCTCGAGTGAGCCGAAGCGATAGCCCTGTGCTTCAAGCTCGGTAAGATAATCGTCGAGTATCTCGGCGTTGGTCGCGCTCGTCGGATGAAGCAGGAGTATCTCGCCCGGGTGAGTGTGATCGAGAAGCTTTTGCATTGAGACCTTCGGATCGGGCTGCTTTTCGTTGTCCCAGTCGGCGTAGGCGTAGCTCCAAAATATCGTTTTGTAG
>CAYRKS010000358.1:0-1518 GCA_964424855.1 uncultured Lachnospiraceae bacterium | reverse complement strand
AGGTCGAGAACTTATAGCCCTTGCGGTAGTCGAACTTATCGACCGCCTTCATAAGACCGAGGTTACCCTCCTGAATAAGATCGAGGAAGAACATTCCCTTTCCGACATATCTCTTTGCTATCGAAACGACGAGACGAAGGTTCGCTTCAACGAGCGTCTTCTTTGCCTCCTCGTCACCGTCCGCCATCTTTTCGGCAAGCACCAGCTCCGCGTCGTTGTCGAGCAGCGGAACCTTACCGATCTCCTTGAGATACATTCTGACCGGGTCGTCTATCGCAAGACCTTCCTGGATCAGCATCTTCTCCATGTCCTCGGCAGACTCGAATATCTCCGCCTCGATATCCGCGAAATCCGGGCTGTCGAGATAATTTACCTCGATACCGTTCGATTCGAGGTCCTCATAGAGCTTGTCGATCTGATCTATGTCAAAATCGACCTCGCCGAGTGCCTCGTTGATCTCGGAGGAGGTCAGCGAGCCCTTTGATTTGCCCTTGGCGATAAGCTCGCCGACATTGAATTTTTTCGCGCCGTCGCCCTCTTCGAGCTCGTCATCCTCCAATTCGGCTGCCTTTTCCTCTTCGCTTGTGTTAAGCTTTGTCTTCTCTGCCATATTTTGTTTCCTTTCCTGCTATTTTTTTAAGCTTTCACGCTTTCGCGCGATCATTTCCTCTATTGCCGAGCGGCGGTCGCCGCTCTCCTCATAGCGTTTCTGTTCGCTCTGAACGCGGAGCTTTTCTATCATGTCACAAAGCACCTCGCTGCCGTTCGCACTCAGCGGTCGTCTTCGCTCGACCATCGAGGCTATGCGCCCCATCTCATCCGGATCGAAGGAATCGCCGAGGTCACCGTAGTCAAAGCTGCTCGAGCCGCCTATATGGCTCAGTGCCTTGCAGAAGACCCGTCGGTTGAAGTCCGAGTAAAAATCCTCTGCCGAAAGCTTTATTTTGCCATTTTTGATATCGACTATGTTCTCGGGATAAAGGAGCATGATCCCGAGAATATTTTCCTCGGTGTTCACCGCAACGATGTTTTTGATCATGTCGGAATTTATCCGATCGCCGAAGCCGGCGGTCTTTTTTATTATCTCATCGAACTCGTCACGCTTTTCGGAACGCTCGCGCGATCTCGATATCCGCTTGACATCGTTTTTCAGCGAATCGCGCGGCAGCTCGAGCCTTTCGGCGGTTACTCCGATGTAGACCTCGCGCTCCGCCTGAGATGTTGACTCCGAAATTATCCTGCAAAGCTCTGCCGCAGCCTTGACCTTTTCGTCGGGCTGCTTTATGTCATACCGAGACAGAACGCTCTCGAGCTTGAAATCAAAGCCCGCACGGCTCTGATCGAGCAGCAGCTTGAATTTTTCACTCGCCAGCGAGCCGCTTTTTTTAAGAAACTCATCTGGATCCTTTGCCCCGGGAATCCGAAGCACTCTCACATCAAGTCCGACCACGGCAAGCAGCTTCATTGCGCGCGCTGTCGCCTTCTGTACCGCCGAGTCCGAGTCGTAGGCGATTATCA
>CAYRKS010000357.1:0-1521 GCA_964424855.1 uncultured Lachnospiraceae bacterium | reverse complement strand
GCGCCTCGTCATAAAGCGCGACCACCGTAACTACAGCATTCGGTCTGGCGCATTTCCACGCAAGCTCGAAGGTGTCCTTCGCTCCCGCGACCTCCAAGACCACATCCGCACCGCCGTGATCGGAATTGGCAATGACAAATCCTTCGCATTCCTCGGGCGTACAGATCATCACCTCGGGATAATGCTCACGAACAAACCTCGCCCTCGCCGCGTCCTTTTCGCAGACGATCACCCGCTTCGGGGACTTGAGCATGACGCAAAGCAGTGTGCAGATACCGGTCGGTCCCGCGCCGATTATCAGAACCGTATCATCTCGTGTGATCTCGGATATCCGAGCCGCCCAAAAGCCGGTCGCAAGTACATCGCCGACAAACAACGCCTGTTCATCGGTCACGCTGTCGGGTATCCTGTTGAGTCCCCGATCGGCATACGGCACGCGGACAAGCTCCGCCTGTCCGCCGTCGATGCGGCAGCCCAACGCCCAGCCGCCGTTTTTGTCGGTGCAGTTGTTCACATATCCATGCTTGCAAAAGAAGCACTCGCCGCAGAAGGTTTCGACATTGACCGTCACACGATCGCCCGGCTTGACATTTTTCACCTCTGCGCCGACCTCCTCAACGATGCCCACCATCTCATGACCGACTGTGATCCCGGGCAGAGCTCGCGGAACGGAGCCATGCTTAATATGAAGATCGCTCGTGCAGATCGAACTCAGAGTCACGCGGACAACAGCGTCACGCGCTTCAAGTAGCTTCGGCTTCGGCTTGTCCGTAAGGGCAAATTTTCCCTGCTCGATATAAGTAAGTGCTTTCATTTTTATGACCATTCCTTTCTCGCTTTTTTGAGGAGCGATTTGTGCCGCCGAATCTCATTCGGTGACTGCGGCGAGTGAAAATGCTGCTTGAAAGACTTGTTTTCAAGCTTTCCCGGCCCATTTTCTGCATTGCTCGATCCTCGCGCCCGACGGCTTGTCTCCATGCTCGGGATCGCAGGAGTATTGCGTCAACAGCTCACAGGGCAGCTCGGGGCATTCTCCGCAGTGAACAAAGCCCTTGCTCTGGCAGCAGACCGCCACCGGACATTCGCCGTGAAAGGGATGCCCGTTCGTTGAAATACATCCGCCGCAGCCGCACGACTCTCTGTATTCGCATTTGCCGCATATAAGTCCGCAGCGCGTTTCGATTTTATCCGTCAATTCCTTCATATAGATCTTCTCCTCGCTCCCCCAAGGGGCGATTTTTTTGTCCTTTACTCGAAAGCCGTATTTCTCGTACAGCCCTACATGGTCACTCACAAGATAGACCTCGCGAAAGCCGAGCGAGCTCAGATATTCCGAGGCTGTTCGTATCATTTTTTCGCTCAACCGCGCTCCGCGATACTTTTCGGCGACGAAAATATATCCGATATAAGGAGTGTATGGAAGCCCGGGTATGCAGTCCCTTTTTGCGACCTTGCAAAAGCCGCATATCTCATCGCCGTCAAAAGCGGCTATGACCCTCTCCCAGTCGGAAAAGCCGCCGC
>CAYRKS010000356.1:0-1521 GCA_964424855.1 uncultured Lachnospiraceae bacterium | reverse complement strand
CTATTCTGCGCAAAAAATTAACATGATACACTTGATTATCCGCAAAAAATGCGGTATAATATCATTTTCGCAAAATATATTATTCTCCGAAAAAGAAGGTGCAAGAGCATTGAAGGACAGCTTCTTCAAACCTCGCTTTCCGCAAGCCACCCGCGATTTAACAGAAAGGAATTCATAAAAATGAACGACAACAATATCCCGACCTCCGAGCCAAGGGCGCGGAAATATTATGAAGCCTACGATGACCGCTATCGTCAGGTACACGAAAAGCGGCTCGAATGGTTCCACCGCGAGCCGACTCCGATCGTCTCTCAGCTGATATCCGAGCTTTCGATCGACAAGAACGCGCACTGCCTTGAGCTCGGCTGCGGAGAGGGACGCGATGCCTTCCCTCTGCTCGAAAACGGCTTCGATATCCTCGCGACCGATATTTCGCCCGAGGCGATCCGCTTTTGCCGTGAGCTTAAGCCCGAGCTTTCGAAAAGCTTTCAAGTCCTCGACTGCCTTTCGCAGAGCCTCGATGACCGCTTCGATCTCATCCTCGCCGTCGCACTGCTCCATATGCTCGTGTGTGACGCTGACCGCGCCGCATTTTATTCCTTCCTGCGCCGACATTTGAAGCCGAACGGTGTCGCGCTGATCTGTACGATGGGGGACGGTGAGCTTGAGCGAAGCAGCGACATATCGACCGCCTTCGAGCTTCAGCCCCGCGTTCATCCGCAAAGCGGCGAAACACTGATGCTTGCCGGAACCTCCTGCCGCATGGTCAGCTTCAAGACCTTCGAAAATGAGCTTTCCGCCGCCGGACTCGTCCCGATAAAGAAGGGGATCACCTCTTCCCCGCCCGATTTTTCATCTCTTATGTACGCGGCGGTCAAGGTCGCAGAGTAAAATCAGATAAACAAAAAAGAAGCCTCGAAAGTCCGAAGCTTCGTAAAAGCAAAAAAGCAGTCTCGCCCGAACAAATGCTCGGTGTGAGACTGCTTTTTTTCAGATCAATATGCCGTTGCAGTGATCTATCTCGTGCTGGATGATCTGCGCCGTAAAGCCGCTGTAGGTCTTTATCCGCGGCTTCAGATCGAGAGCTTGGTATTTTACCTTTATCTTCCCGTAGCGGACACATTTTCTCGGTTCGCCGAGCAGCGAAAGACAGCCCTCCTCGGTCTCGTAGCTGTCGGAGCTTGAGATTATCTCGGGATTGAGCATCAGCGTGACATCCTTCGAAGCCTCACTGTTCGCAAAAACGATGATCCTTTTTCGGACTCCGATCATGTTCGCCGCCATTCCGACGCAATCCTCGCGGTGCGAGATGAAGGTCTCGAGCAGCTCGTTCGCCGTCCCGATGTCCTCCGCTCCCGCCGGCTCCGATCTCAGCGCGAGAAAGATCGGATCGTGCATGAGTTCTTTTATCATTTCTGTGTTTTCCTAAAATTTAATGCTCGGTCGGAAGGCTTAAGTCTTGCTCCGCATCAGTTTAAGTCTTGCTTCGCAAGACGCGCCCGCCGGTGCCTTCTTGGCAAG
>CAYRKS010000355.1:0-1530 GCA_964424855.1 uncultured Lachnospiraceae bacterium | reverse complement strand
CCATATAGCGGTTCAAGTCCGCTATGACCTTTCTTTGATAGCTTTTCAGTTCCATGTAACGAACACCTCCTTACAGTCTGCTGATATCCCGCGGGATTTTCTTGAATGTGATCCCCATTTGGGATAGCTTGTCCTCTCCGATGGCGCAGCGGTCTGCATAGATGACCGTTCCATCGGCTTTTTCCGTGATGGTAGCAAGGAACGCATAGTCCAGCACCGTCACGTTCTGCGGCTCATAGAAGAAATAATAGCCGGTGTTGTTATGCTTGCCCAGATAATAGCGGTTTCCGTTATCCGTCGGCGCATAGGGCTGTTTGGTTTCCATGAACCAGATATACTCCCGGATTTTTTCGAGCGCGACCTGTTCGTTCAGGCACTCACCGATCATCAGCGGCTCGCCAAGATCGTAGAAACTGAAGCTGCCGCCGGTACCCTCGACGGCGTTTTTGCCTGTGCCGTAGCCGTTAATAACACGCTTGACCCGCTCGGCAGTAATGCTGTCGGCGTACTCTTCCATTTCTATTAGAATAAAGGTTCGATTGTTGCCGTCCAATTCATTTCTGTTAAGTACTGCGTGGGCAGTTGTTCCAGAACCCGCAAATGAATCAAGAATTATATCTCCATCATTTGTAATGGCCTGTATCACACTTTCAATAAGAGAAACAGATTTTGGATAATCGAATTTTTTAGGTGATTCAGGAAAAATAGCCTTTAGTGTCTGTGTACCATTAACCGTAAAAAAGTTTTTTTCCGTCCACATGGTAGGTATCTGACCGCCTACTGTTTGGTTATCTCCAAAGAGTAAGGTAGGCACTCCGTCCTCGTGTCCTAAGATTTCTAACTCGCCACTCTTAATCTTCTTTATTACTCCACTAGGGAGATATTGAACACTATATTGATTTTCGTTGTTTGCACTTTTGTTGGGAGAGATTTTTATGTAACCTTTTTCCCAATCGCTTTGCAAGCGTCCAGGTATTTGCCTCCAAACACATTGTTTTCCTTTCGCTGTAATAGGCCAAATAGCAACTGTTCCATGTGGCGCAACAGAGTAATCGTATGGGAAATCGAATTTTTCACCACAATACGTACCATCGTCAATTTGTTCTTGCAGAGATTTACCTACTCCAACAAATTTACCGCTTTCATCTATAAAAATCGGATATGTTTGATTAGGACGTTGTGTTTTATCAAACGTGCTCAGTGTCAATCCCTCAAAAGGTGTGCGGCTATTTCCACCGCAAAAATCTAGTGCATTTGCATGAAAATCAACGGGAACTACAAAAACTAAATATTCGTGAACATAGTTAAATCCGCCCGACGGTTTTCCTCCCGAAGTTTGCACGGTTACAACTACGACCTGCTTTGTTGCGAATAACTCTTTCAATAGGCTAACAAGATTATTTAATTCGTGGTAGCTAATACTGACAATCAAACAACCATCAGCAGACAGTAATTTTTGTAGTAAACGTAAACGCGGATACATCATGCACAGCCATTTGTCATGGCGGGTCAGATCCTCGCCCTCTTTGC
>CAYRKS010000354.1:0-1534 GCA_964424855.1 uncultured Lachnospiraceae bacterium | reverse complement strand
CGACTACAAAATATAAAGCAGAATCGTTCGGTTTCGACTTTAGACTTTATTTCGGCGCTATGGTTGAAGAAGTTGCCCTTAAACCGTTTATTAGAATCGTTTATAATACCGCTTTAGGCAAAAATCATGATAAGTCAAGAATTCAAGCGATTCAAGTGTTAACTGGAAGTAAACCAAGTAAATATACACCACAAGGTGGAACAGAAAAAGATTACGACAAACAATATTATGACTTGAAAATAAGACCTTCTTTGGGTTTAACGGCAAACTCCGATATAGTTTCGCTTTATTTAGAACCATCATTGGGACTTGATGTGTATGGCGGTAAATTGAGCGGCGATAAAGATACATTAAGTTTAGGTTATGGAGTTTATTCGGAAATCACTTTGTCTCCTTTGAAAAACCTTAATTTGTATTTGGAAGCTGAATTGGGTAGTCAAGGTGGTGGTGTTCAAGGATTAGGATTTAATGCTCAAACGGGTATAACTTGGTATTTGCCACAGCTTTAATTTGATTGTGTTAACGGTTCAGAGATAAGCACACAAGGGACTTGAGCCTTTGCATGCAAATTGAAAAGAGACACAATGGGCTTCCCAAACGGGACGCAGAGCGAAAGCCACATTGTTATTAGGTAAAGGATGCAAGGGACTTCCCGAACGGGATGCAAAAGTCCTTTGTTATTAGAAAAGAAAATAATTCAAGCGTCTTCAAATTGGGGGCGCTTGTTTTTTTATGTTTTTTATATATACTTTAAGCGATTGATTATTTGGAATTGAAAATGCAAACGGAATTAAAAAAAAGCAAAAATTATTTTACGGTAAAAATACCGAATTCGATAGCGGAGAATTTGAATTTAAGGGAAAATTCAAAATTTGATATAAGAATGCGAAATGGAAAAATAATTTTAACCAAAAAAGAAACTCTCGCCGAACTTTGCGAAAAAATAAACGAAAACAATTTAAATATAGACGAACCTTATAAAATAACGGGAAAAGAATGGTAAATTACATTCCGAAAAGAGGCGATATAGTCTGGCTTGAATTTAGTCCGCAAATGGGACATGAACAATCGGGATTTCGTCCCGCTCTCATTATAAGCGGAGAAACTTACAATAAAAAAACGGGACTTTGTCTAGCTATGCCAATCACAAGTAAAATTAAAGATTATCCATTTGAAATAAGTTTGAAAACTAAAAAAATTCAAGGCGTAATTTTAAGCGACCAAATAAAAAGTCTCGATTTTTTTGCGATAAAATAGATTATAAAACTTTTGAAACGGTTCTTGATAAATTAGGTTTGCTTTTATTTGAAGAGAATTAAAAAATAATTTAAGATAATAAAACGAGGATTTTCTTTGTCTTTGCAAATTTTTTTATTTTAAATTGTTTTTTGTTAGAGTTGAAAAAAGTAAAAATTTTTTAATAAACTATTTTTTAATAGATTGCTTCGCTTCGTTCGTCCACTCTGTGCGCCTCACGGCGATGACAGAAAAAGAGTTAAAGAATTTTGACAACAAGGGGTTTTTCCCAAAGGGA
>CAYRKS010000353.1:0-1536 GCA_964424855.1 uncultured Lachnospiraceae bacterium | reverse complement strand
CGAACGACGGCAACTTCTGCGTTGACGGTCTCGTATATCCCGACCGCCGTCCGCACACCGGACTTCTCGAGCTCAAGCAGGCAATAAAGCCGATCGCGGCGGAGCTCATCGATCCCGAAAGCTGCACGATCCGCGTAAAGAGCCTCAGATATTTCAAGTCTCTCGAGGATATCTCGCTCGTCTGGTCGCTCGAAAGAAACGGCAAGGAGATCGACGGCGGAGTCATTCGCTCGCTCGCCATAGAGCCGCAGTCCTTCGCGGATTACGCTCTCGGCTGCAAGGCGACCGACGGCTACTGCTGCCTCAATCTCTCGTTCAGACAGAACCGCTCGACCGACTGGGCAAAGCCGGGCTATGAGGTCGGCTTCGTTCAGATAAAGCTCGACACTCCCGCTCCCGAGGTCGAATGCACCTGCAAGCACATTCCCGAGGGGATCTGCCTCACCGCGTCCGAGGACGAACGCTTCATCACCGTAACTGCGGATGAAACAGTCTACACCTTCGACAAGGCATACGGCGAGCTCAGCTCGATCGTCGATAACGGCAAGAGCCTCATTACAAAGCCCGCGAAGCTCACCGTATGGCGCGCTCCGATGGACAATGACCGCAACATTCAGGGCAACTGGAGAACTCGCGGCTTCTATTCGGCGGTCGTGAACTGCTATTCCATGTCGCTCGAAAAGGTCGAGGACAAGAAGGCGGTCATCCGCGCCGAGATATCTCTCGCCGCCGCTCCCGCGACCGCTATCCTCAAGGCAAGCGTAAAGTACGTCGTCTTCGCGACCGGCGAGCTTCGCGTAAGCTATGATGTCAAGGTCGGCGAAAATGTTCCCTTCCTCCCGCGCTTCGGTCTCGAGCTCACGATGCCCGAGGGTAGCGAAAATGTCCGCTGGTTCGGCTTCGGTCCGGGCGAGTGCTATGTCGATAAGAACCTCGCCGCGCGCCTGGGAGAATTCAAGACGACCGCGACCGAGAACTTCGAGCATTACGTAAAGCCTCAGGAGAACTCCGCGCACTGCTTCACCAAGTGGGCAATGACCTCCTCCAAGGCGGGTCAGGGACTCCTCGTCACCGCGGGAACGAACGATTTCTCGTTCAATGCAATGCACTACAGCTCGAAGCAGCTCACCGATACCCCGCACGACTATCAGCTCGTCCCGATGAAGGAGACCGTGTTCAACATCGACTATATGCAGTCGGGCAGCGGCTCCAACTCCTGCGGTCCCGGTCTTGACGAAAAGTATCAGCTCAAGGAAAAGGAATTCAGCTTCACCTTCCGCATAAAGCCGGTATTTGCAAACAATGTCGATCCCTACGAGGAAATGACGAGAAAATAAGCTCTTTGCGATATCGCATTTTGCAATATTTCATTTTGCATTATCGCCTTCGCTCCGCTCCCGCAAAAAACGGGAGCGGAGCTTCCTTGACGGCTCGATCTAAAAACTTTTTTGACTTTTTTTGAAAAACCCCTTGACAAACCTCGGAAAGTGTGGTATAATATATAAGTCATCGGGAGTAAATCCAATGACAATGCGC
>CAYRKS010000352.1:0-1546 GCA_964424855.1 uncultured Lachnospiraceae bacterium | reverse complement strand
GAAGGCTGACGAAATCGGCACCGTTTATCGCCCTCGATGCCAGCTCTCGGCTGTGCGGCGAATTGAGCGGTCCGAGACCGTTCGCATAGAGCATGAGCTTAAGTCCGTGCCTTTTCGCCATACGCATTATCACAACGTAGTAATAAAGGCTCTTTCGGCTCGTTCCGTCCTGCAAAAGGCTTCCGCCGCCCGAGATCATCAGCCTTGCGCCCTTCATCTCGCGAAGCACCGCCGGAAGATCGAAGCGGTTTATGCACCTGACCCCGCATATCGCGGCGGTCTTCTTCGGTGAGCTCGAAAGCACGGTTATCCGCGCGTCGGGATCGTTTTTCTTTATTCCGGCTATTATCGAGGTCAAAAGCGAATCGTCGCCGAGATTGTCAAAGCCGTAGTAGCCCGAGATGATTATATCTCCGCGCTTGTAATGCCGATAAGGTGTCATTTTCGAGTACGCGGCAAGATAATCGTCGGTCATCCGCGCGACCGAGAAGTCGCGCTTTATCACCTCGCGTCCGAATTTGCCGAGCCTATCGCGACCTTCCCTTCCCATTCGATAAAGCTCACGGATATCGGCTTCGATATTTTCCGCGGTCGGAAGTGCTTCGCCGCGACAACAGAAGTTGGTCGATTCGGCGAGCGCGAGTCTATCCTCGGTTAGTATACCGATATAGCCCTGCGCACCCGCGAGGACTATCGGCTTTTCCATGCTCATCGCCTCGAGTGCCGCGCGAGAGACTCCGACAAAGCAGTCTGCGGTCGAGATAAGCTCGGCGACATCGGTGCGTGAGCCGGTCAGCTTTATCACCTCACGACCGAGATGAGCATTGACCGCCCTTGCCCGCTCGGAAAGCTCCTCGAACGCGGTTCCGCCGCCTACTGTCAGTATCTCAAGTTTCTCGAGGTCCGAAAGCCTTTCGGCGGCTTCGCAGAGCAAAAAGCCGGGCAGTGCCGCCGCAGTGTCTATGCGGCTGACATAAACCACGCGGAATTTGTCATCCGAGAGCGAAAATTCGCGCCTAACCCGCGAAGCCTCGACCGAGCTTGAAAAACGCTCTGTGTCTATGCCGTTTATCGTGATCGAGATATTGTCGGACGGAAAGCCGTAGGAGTCGATGAGATACTGCTTTACATCACAGCTCACCGCGACCGCTCTCTCGCCCCAGTCGGTCGTCTCCGAAAGGAGCGGTCCGAGACGATAGACTCCGTGCGTCGAGGTCATAAAGCGAAATTTCAGCCGATGTGCCAGCAGTCCGCAGACGAATGCGGGGATACGCGCGTGAGCGTGTACGATGTCGAACCTCTCCTCCTTTATCAGACGGTAAAGCCCGATATAGCTCTTTATCAGTGCGCTCGGAGACTTTGTATTGAGTGGGAGCTTAACATGGCGGATACCGCATTTTTCAAGCTCCTTTTCGTAAACGCCGCCATTCGAGGCGACGGTAACAGCTATATTTCGAGCGGCAAGCTCACTGCAAAGCTCAACAACGTGAGTTTCCGCGCCGCCGATCTCAAGCCCCATAAGGGTCATAAGAATTTTCATTTGCTT
>CAYRKS010000351.1:0-1581 GCA_964424855.1 uncultured Lachnospiraceae bacterium | reverse complement strand
ATTTCGGGATTATCGGGCGCGCTGAAAAGGCTAAAACCGCGCTCGAAAAGCTGCATATCGATCCGGAGGAGGAGCATATGAGCGAAGCTCTGATCGCGATGGACAAGGCGGTAAGAGAGCAGATCGACCTTATATTCGGTGATGGAACGGCGAAGATCGTGTTCGGTGAGGTAAACTGTACTTCACTTGCCGGAGGTTCGCCGATTTTCATGAACTTTTTGAACGCCATACTCCCCGAGATCGAGAAGGTCATCGGAGAGGAAAAGGAAAAATCCGACGCGAGGATCGAAAAATATACCTCGCGTGTGAAATGATCGGACTTCCGAGATCCCTTACAGTAGAGGGACGAGAGTATCCGATCCGCGCTGATTTCAGAGTTATTATAAATATTCTCGAAGCATACGGTGATCCGAATCTGAGCGATTACGAGAAAGCGGCTGTATGCCTTGAATGCCTTTATGAAACGATTCCGGAGGACACCGAGGAAGCTTTGAAGCAGGCGGTATGGTTTATCGATGGCGGAGAAGCGGTCGGCGAAGCAAAGCTGCGGCTCATGGACTGGGAGCAGGACGAGAGCATGATCATAGCATCGGTCAACCGTGTTGCCGGATACGAGGTCAGAGCGGCGGAATTCTTGCACTGGTGGACCTTCCTCGGCTACTTTTACGAGATAGGCGAGGGACGGTTTTCAATGATCGTTGGGCTTCGCGCAAAAATGGCGCGGAAAAGGGAGCTGACAAAGGATGAACGAGAATTTATTCGCGAGAATAGCGATATTGTGAAGCTTAGGGAGCGGCGGACGGCGGATGAAGAAGCCGAGCTCGAACGGCTGAGAAGGATATTCAATTGAAAAGTAAACCGCATCGGGTATGAAGTAAACCCGATGCGGTTTTGATTTAATTGGATAGTCCAAGCTTAGCGACAAGAGCCTCTTTGAGTACCTGCGAGAAGTTTATATGCTGTTTTTCGGCGGCGTTGTTGAGCCATGCGGGGATGGTACAATTCTTGTGAATTGAATTGTTGCCGTATTTCTCGGAATAAGCATCCATATCGAGTTGTACCAGGTCGATAAATTCGCCTTTTTCTACTTCAAGTGCAGATGGATCGGATGCGGGCGGTGCCGATTTGCCGTCTTCGAGCTCATCGAGCACCCAACCGGAGGCTGCATCAACCGCGTTTTCGATGGATTCGATTATACTGTGTCCCTCGGTAACACACCCGGGGAGATCAGGAAAGGTGATGCAATAGCCTGCACTTTCCTCAAGCGGTGAAAATACTGCCGGATATATAAGTTTCATTTGTTGCCCTCCTTAGGGTCAAGACCCGCTTGCTTCATTATTGATCGGGCGGTTTTAATATCAATATCGCCGCCGTGCTTCGGTATTGTTACCTTCCCCGGCTTTGATGGGTGTATATACTGATTATGAGAACCTCGACAGCTCTTGAATATCCATCCGTCATTGAGAAGCAAGCGTTCGATCTCTTTGAATTTCATATATGACTCCATTCATATGTCAGTATTTATATTATAACACACACCATGCGCATTTGTCAATACTTTTTTTCGAAAGGAGATGATAT
>CAYRKS010000350.1:0-1589 GCA_964424855.1 uncultured Lachnospiraceae bacterium | reverse complement strand
GGTCGGTCTCATCGCAGACATAGAGTCCGTAGCGGTCGCAGAGGATCGTGAAGCGCGGATCGTTCGGATAGTGCGAGGTGCGTATCATGTTGACATTGTGCGCCTTCATGATCATGAGATCGTTTATCATGTGATCGAGCGGAGTTGCGTGTCCGAGGTCGGGGTGGCTGTCGTGGCGGTTCACGCCCTTTGCCTTGACCTTCTGACCGTTGATGTAAACGACCTTGTTGAGTATCTCTATGCGTCTGAAGCCGACATCAAAGTGGAGTATCTCGGCTCCGCAGGTGAGATAGAGCGAGTAAAGGTTCGGCTCCTCGTCCGACCAGAGCGCGGGTGCATCGACCTTGAACTCGATTATGCCGTTCTCGGCCTTGCCCTCGGAGAGGAGCTTTCCGCACTTGCACTCAAACGAGTAGGATACCTCGGCAGCCTCGGTCGTCGAAAGCTCGACTCTTACCTCTGCCGACTTGAGATCGGCGGAAAGCTGAGGCTTTACGAAAACATCGACGATGTGTACCGGCTCGCGGTAAAGGAGATAGACCTCGCGGAAGATACCCGACATACGCCACATATCCTGATCCTCGAGATATGAGCCGTCACACCACTTGAGAACGACGACCTTTATGTTGTTCCTTCCCGCAGTGAGCAGAGAGGTGATGTCGATCTCGCTCGTCATGTGCGAGACCTGGCTGTATGCCGCGAATTTTCCGTTTACATAGAGGTAGAAGCAGGAATCGACACCCTCAAAGTTGATGTATATCTTCTTCGAGGCGAGGATCGAGGCGGGAACGGTGAAATCGCGCGAATATACTCCGCAGGGATTCTCCGCGGGAACGTGCGGGGGATCGACGGGGAAGGGATAGTTGACATTCGTGTAGTTCGGTACATCATAGCCGCGCTCGAGCATCATCTGCCAGTTCATCGGAACGGTCAGCTTTTCGAAATCGGTTATGGCTTCGATGTCCTCAAGGTCTGCAACAGACTTGTAGAACTTGAAGTCCCAGTCGCCGCAGAGCGACTTGAAATACGCCGAGCCCGCGCGGTTGATATCAGCCGCCTTTGCCTTGGTCTCGGCAGGGACAAAATAAGACCTTGGAGCTTCGCATCCAAAGTGAAGTACCTCGGTCGATTTGTGATAATTGGGAAGAGTAAACATGACCCTTGTAATACCTTTCGTGTTGTGATTGCGTGATGGCTTCGCGCCGACTCTCTGTGTAATGCACAAGCAATTTTGCACTCGAAGCCTTTTACGGCGCGCCTTGCTCCGCCGCTCGGCGAAAAATCGACGCTATATTTAGCCGATGAAGTGCCTTCGATAAAAGGCTCACCCTTTGTGCGCGGAAGCTTCGTTGGGTTCAATGGGTTCGATAGCTCGGTCGAGATCGTGCGCGGCGTTGTCATCAGCTGCCGAAGCCTTCGACGGCAAACGCCGATAGAGCAGCCGCTCACAGAGTGAGCGGCTGTAAAACGTCCGTTGATCGTCCGCAGCTTCGCCGTGTTGTATTCGATTACGCCGCATTGCGCTCGAGCGCGGCTGAAAGCCGCAAGCTCCTTCCGCGACGCACCTTGTTTGATGAGGCACAGCCTAA
>CAYRKS010000349.1:0-1593 GCA_964424855.1 uncultured Lachnospiraceae bacterium | reverse complement strand
GAAGCAGCTTCACGGCTCTAATTGTTTATTCCGCGTTTTTCTCGAAGAAATCGATTATCTTCTGAAGTCTTGTCTCCGCGCTGGTTATGCGGCTTGCGTAGAAGGAAGCGTAGTCGGACGAGGGATTGTCATTTGCGAGGATCGCTCCCATCATGTGACCGAAGCCCTGCCAGTTGTCATAGGCGTATGCAAAGCTTACCGCCAGCGAGCCGTTGATTATGTCGAGCATCTGACCCGACTCGGCATCAAAGGTGAACTTCTCCTTGAGAGCGGTATCGAAGTAAGCCGGAACGACCGTCTTGTAGCTCTCCGCCGCAAGTGCCTCGAGGATTATCGAGGTGCGCTCGCTGTCCTTTATATTTCCGGGAATGCCGATAAGAACGCCGCCGCAGAAGGTACGATAGTCCTTCTGATTCTCATCCCACTTCGGGAAGGGGATTATTCCGTACTCGACATTCGATTCGCGCATGGTCGTTGATGCCATGCCGAGCGTCGAGAAGCCGATGAGACTGTGACCGTTTGCAAAGAGCTTTGCCTGCCAGTCGGTTTGAGCATCTCCGGTGACGGGATCGTTGCCTCTTACTATCAGCGAGCCCTCCTGCTCGTAATAGAGCTTGTAGACCTTTTCGACGAGCGAAGCGACCTTGTCGCCGTTTACGACTATCTTAAGAGTCTCATCGTCATCCTTTTCGAGGACGGGAATATCGCAGGAGACCAGCCAGCCGTTCTGCGAGGCGTGCGAGGAATATCCGTAGAAATCGTCAACATCGCGCTCGGAGTTTCCGTTCAGGTCATCGTAAACATCCTTGGTCATGGTCATGAGACCGTCCATCGTCCATTTACCGTCGAGAACCGTCTGATAGGGTAGCTCGAGCTTGTAATCTTCGAATTTTCCCTTGTTTATAAACAAGACCTTCGCCGATTTCAGCGCGCCGAGACCGATAACGTCTCCGACGAGATACGCCTGACCGCGCACCGTCATCTCATCGATCATCTGATCCGACCACCACGGCTTCGAAAAGTCGAGATATTCGAGGTCATATAAATTATAGAAAACGCTGTCGAGCGAAAGGTTCGGACCGCCGATGATATGGTTCAGCGTGAGATCGAACGCATCCTCGTCCGACATGACCGAGGTCTTTATGTAATTTCCGTGCTCGTTGTAGTTCGAATACGGCGATTCGATCTCGGTGATGGTTATATTGAAGCGTTCCTCCACGCGCTTGTTGCGGTTGAATATCGCGTCGTCAACGACATCTCCGGTCGATTCCTCGGGTGCATACAGCAGCGTGACCGGAACCTTTCCGAAATATGCGGGCAGGATACGGAATTCGTATTCTTCGAAATCCTTCTGCGGAAGACCGTCATCGATGGCAAGACGCTCATCGGCGGGATCGGCGGTCGTTACCTCGGAAGAGTCGTTCGAGGTGTCCTTCGTCTCGCCTCCGCCTCCACAGGCGATAGTCTGAGCCGAAAGCAGAAGTGCAAGGAGCAATGCGGGAAGTCTGAATTTAGATCTGTTCATAGTTTTTTCCTACTGGGAGTCCGTTGGGAGTCCGTTGGGAGTCCGTTGGGAGTCCGTTGGGAGTCCGT
>CAYRKS010000348.1:0-1615 GCA_964424855.1 uncultured Lachnospiraceae bacterium | reverse complement strand
GAGAACTCCTACACCAGCCAGATGGTTCGCACCATTAAGTACTTCGCAGAGCTTGCATAAGTCTCGAAGAAGCTGATAGGAAAAAAGCTTAACTCTGCTCCTGCGGGATCGCCGATCCCACAGGAGCATTTTGGTAAAGGCAAGTTGTGCGGAGCTTTTTGATATCGAGGAGGAGACATCCATGTCAAAAATCAGATACAGCTTTGAGCGGTATGAAAAGAAATATCTCATGACACCCGAGCAGGCGGAGCATTTACAGCTCGAGCTCGATCGGCATATGCGTCCGGACGAATACGGGAAGTATTCGCTCTGCAACATATATTACGACACCGAGGACTGGCGGCTGATACGCGCATCGATCGAGCGTCCGGTATACAAGGAGAAGCTGAGAGTCAGGAGCTACGGTGTTCCGGGGGCTGATTCGAATGTATTTGCCGAGATCAAGAAGAAGTACGATGGTATCGTTTACAAGCGAAGGGTCACACTGCGTGCAAATGAGACCGAGGATTTTCTCGCGCTGAGAAGCGAGCCGGAGCTTGGTCAGATCGGACGGGAGATAGTCAGCTTTCAGCGGTACTATTCATCGGTGCCGCGGGTATTTATCGGCTATTCTCGAACCGCGCTTGCGGGGATCGAAGACAGCGAGCTGAGGATAACCTTTGACACCGACATAAGATGGCGAACGACCGAGCTTGAGCTTTGCGCGGGGGATCACGGAGCACCGCTCGAGATACCGGGCGGAGTGCTGATGGAGATAAAGGCACCGGGCGTATATCCGCTCTGGCTGGCGCGTCTTTTATCCGAGTCGCGCATATTTCCGACATCCTTTTCGAAATACGGCTACTGCTACATAAACAATCTGATCGGCGAAAAAGCAAAGGAGGCGCATTTCTGTGCTTGAATCGATAATAAGCGGTGGACTCACGGTCTCATCGTTTCTAATATGCACTGCCGTTTCGGCGGTACTCGGCATACTTACGAGTGTTGTCTGGATGTTCAAGGCAAAGACTACGCAGAGCTTTGCAGTGACTTTGGCGATCCTTCCGATCGCCGTACAGGTGATAATAATGCTGGTCAACGGCAAGGTCGGCGCGGGAATCGCGGTGGCGGGGGCATTCAGCCTTGTACGCTTTCGTTCGGTACCCGGCACGGCGAAGGAGATCGGAGCGATATTTCTCGCCATGACGATCGGTCTTGCGGTCGGGATGGGATATGTTTTCATCGCGGTCGTGACCTTTGCGGTGATCGCTGTAATGATGCTGCTTTTGACCATGTTCAACTTCGGTGGGAGAGACGAGAACGAGCGTGTTCTCAAGGTCACGATCCCCGAGAACCTCGAATACGAGGGGATATTTGACGATCTCTTTGCGAAATATGCAAGGAGCTGGTCGCTTGAAAAGGTAAAGACCTCGAACATGGGAACGATGTTCGATCTGGAATATCGTGTACTTCTCAAGACTTCGAAGGTGCCGAAGGAGCTTATCGACGAGATGCGCTGCCGAAACGGCAATCTTAACATTGCCTTTCTGCGTGTCGGAAACGGCGACGGGCTTTGAGCCTTTTAAGCTCGGATAAAATTCAGCTGTAAAAAAGCTGCCTGCCTCAGAGGGATGAC
>CAYRKS010000347.1:0-1620 GCA_964424855.1 uncultured Lachnospiraceae bacterium | reverse complement strand
TGACTTGCAGTAAAATCCCGGATCGAAGCTGCTCACTCCCGAGAAGGAATCGAAGCTGAAGTAGGAGTAGCGTCCCTTTATCCCCTTCGGAGTCTCGGTCGATGCTACCGTCTCGGTCAGAGTTTTCGCCGTCAGGCTTCGGCTGTCAAAGCCGTCGATCAGCTCGTTCCAGCTGTCCTTGTCCTTCAGGCTGAGGATGAGAGAGGATATATCGTCACTGCGATCGGAATCGATCCATTGCAGCACCTCATTGAGGCGTGTATCGTTCTTTGTCTCGGGAAGGAGTGCATAGACCGCATCGATCTGATTGTTAAAGCAGGCAGCGTAATAGCTCTCCACCGCGCGGATCATGCGCTCGGTAGACCTCATGCTCGAGAATTTGTAGTTCGAATCGCAGAAGATCAGGTGCGTATCGTAAACTCCGCAGCTGCGCAAAAGCGAGATCAGCGCGCTCGTATCAGACGCACTGACCGTTATATCGTCATAATCGGTCAGACGATAAAAATCCTCTATGCAAAGCCCCCATTCAAAGCCGCCTCCGCGATCGAGCTCACTGCAAAGCGCGGGGATCAGCTCGTTTGCCCCGAGCTCCGAGGTCTTTGCCGACAGCTCGTTTGAATAGAGATTGCTTATCGAAAGATAGAGCTGTATATCCGAATTTACGAGCGAGATCGAGCTGTGCAGAGTCCTGAGTGCCAGCGAAAGCCCCTTTGCCATATCGGTCAGAGTCGCATAGCGTCCGTCGGTAGTGCCGATAAAGTTTTCGCACTCTCCGAGTATTATTCCGGTTACATTTCCGCCGGTGCAGAGTCTTTCGGCTACATAGCCGCCTATCGCCGCCAAAAAATCGCTTCCGTCGGGAGTCGAATTGTACTCCGAAAAGCCGACAAAGCGGTCGAGCGAATATTTTCTCGAAAGCTCGGCCGAATATTCCTCGCTCCAGCCGGTCAGCCGAAGCACAACGCCGATCCCCGCGCCGCCCAGAGCATCGATCCTGCGCTTAAGAGACACGAAATAATCCGAGTCGATGTAGTAGGTCGCGCCACGCCATATATAGCTCTCGCCCATTCCGCGCGCCGCGAATATCCGCCCAGCCTCAAGCTCGATCACGGTCGAATCGGCTCTAAGCTCTCCGACGAGCGAGGCATCCATCGAAACGATACCCTTCTTTCCGTGAGCGGTCACGGTCGAGACCTTGGCGTTTCGCTCGGGATTTTCAAGGTAGAACATATCGTCGATAAGCTGATAGCTCCCATCGGGACGCTGAGATATCGCGACGAACTGCCTTGTCAAAAGATCCTCAGATGCGCCCTCAAGTTCGGCGGTCAGATCGAATTTGGTGGTCATCGGGCTCTCTGCGATCGGGATCAGCTCGGCAAAATCCACGTTTTCAAGCTCGGTTCCCGGCTCGACCGCGTATATTCGAAGCTTTCCCGACTGATTCGAAAGCACCTCGTCGCGTCCGACATCACCGGTGAAGCGGATCGAAAGCAGATCGTCGGTTAAAAGACAGTCGGTAATATTTCCGCAGGTCGTGTGCTTGGTCGGCTCGTATTTCGAGACCGCACAGATCGATGAGATGAGGATATTTCCCTCACCCGCTCCGAAGCTCAGCGAGAG
>CAYRKS010000346.1:0-1634 GCA_964424855.1 uncultured Lachnospiraceae bacterium | reverse complement strand
TTTGTGTTCACCGTATCAAATGTCCCGGAGAGGTTGGAGATAATACCGTCGATCAATACCTCCTTGAACCACTCCTGAATCGCGTCGATTATCACGGGAGATCACCTCCTTTGGGGAGGCATCCGCCGTGAAATGGAAGCCTCCCCAGAGATTTTCCGCTGGGCATCGCATTGCAGCTTATCGTTGTCCCCGCCGTCATGGTGCTGCTGGACAAAACAAAGCTGGTACCCTTCACCAACCGCACCAGCGTCCCCGCAAAAGAAGCGTAACAATTCCACAGAATATGGCTAAAACCACCCCTCGGGGTGGTTTTTGCTTTTTACAGAGGTAGATAAAGGTACGTGGCTGTGTCCTTATATAGGGTGCAGACAAGAGGGGTGCGCACTCGTGCGGATATATAGGGGGTACCCCCTCGTGTCCTTATATATGGGCGAAGGGGGACAACACTCGTGTGCCTATATATGAGGGGGGCGCACCTCGTGCGGATATATATGTCTGCATCCAAGGGGGGGACAACACTCATGTGGATATATAGAACGACACCAACTGCAAAAGAGGGGGTGCGCACTCGTGTCACTATATATGACCACAGCACACGCCATAGCCGAATGCGACTTGCAGGGTACCATGCAAACGGTCACAAGTCCGTGTAAACGCAGAGTGGGCAGAGCCATGAGGCAAAACGCCTCATGGCAATATTTATGAACTTAAAGGAGACAGATGCAAATGTTTAATGAGGAGTTTCGTTCCATGCTGCAAGAGGCGATCGATGCGGGGAATCGCGAGAACAACGAGGTAGTGCCCGAGCGCCTTGCTGTTTTGTATCAGGTTTACGAAGAGCTGGCAGAGCTGCTCGAATGTGAGCCGAAGATCGTCATGCGTCCGGCGTTTACAATGGGGAGCGTCTGCGCAAAGACCTCGGTGATAGATTTGGGCGGGGAACGGTTCAAGCGGCTGAAGAAGGTCTTGGACAAGTGCGATGCAATGGATATCTGGCCCTTGACAGAAGGCAGCGTGTCCTTCGACGTAACGGTGCACGGTGTCTTCAAGGGCATCACCAACCGCTGAGCAGCGGAGGCATGAGGGGTGTAAGAAAGGCATTTCGGAACTTTCCGAAATGCCTTTCTTCTCGCTTATCAGGGCGTTGTTTTTGCGATATATGGTTGCAAATAAGTACAATATTCGTTATAATAAAAGCATAAGAAGGAGTGATCCCAATGTGCGATAAAGAAATGAATGTAACGATCGATGTGGCGGCGCCTGTTGTGGCACGTGTCGAAGCTGCCGCCAGGGAATTTGAAGGAAAGTACACACTTAACGAGGATGTTTATCAAAAGCTTCTCGAAGTGTTTCGCTCACTTGCCGAGCTGGCGGAGCACAGCGATGGCTATGTGCGGTTTGCGGACGTCAAGAACACAGAGCTGGCCACTCTGACTGCCGAATCCGACTGTTTTGATTTTAACCGTGAAGATCTTGCGCTGTTTCTCGATACACTCTCACTTGTCAACTCCTTCGATGCCATCACCACAGAGGACTGTTCTGCCAGAATCTCCTTTGGTATGAAGGGCTTGTGGAAGGCGGTGATCCGTTGAGCGGTATCAGTCGAACGGAGCGGCTGCGGCGGATGCTGGCGC
>CAYRKS010000345.1:0-1638 GCA_964424855.1 uncultured Lachnospiraceae bacterium | reverse complement strand
TCGGGACGCTGTTCGCAAAAGCCGTAGCCCGCGTACCACATATAGTTGTCCTCAATGAGGAAGTTCTCCATGCGGCTCGGATTCTCGGGATGATTTCCGATGCCGAGGAAGTACTCGATGCTGTAGTTGCAGTACTCGATTACATTGCGCGCATAGGTCATGTTCTTCTGACTGCGGTCTGCGGTCTTTTCATGGTCAGCCTCGGTCAGCGTGTACTGCTGAGTTATTCCCGCATCGTAGACCTGATAGATGTAGTTGTCGGTAACGGTGAAGGTATCGCAGCTTCCGTATATCTCGATCGCGTTTCCGAATCTCGTTCCGTAGTTGCGTCCGAATATTCCCTCCGCCTGGATGGATCCGCCGATCCAACCGAATTCGCAGTTTGTGACCGTGAGATTATCGACCGAGCCCGCGCCGACACCGTGCGAACCGGTGTGCTTTATGCAGAGGTTATCGATCGTTACGCCGTTGCCCTTTACGGCTACACAGCTGATTTTGGAGTTGAACTCGATAGAATCAAAGCGTTCGCCCGGGTTCTGTTCACTGTAAAGATAGAGCTTTCCGCTCTCCTTGTAGTCGTGATAGAAGTGAAGATCGGTCGTGAGATCGTGATAATCGGAATAGGGCTCACCCGTCGTGTTGTTGTAGGTGGTTCCGTCCTCTTCGGTGCGGATAACGCACTTTATCGCGTGTGCCTCGCCCTCGTTGAATACGAGCGTTCCGACATCGTTTTTGTCGAGATTGATAACCCATATGTTCTCAGCGTCGGTCTTGAACCAGAGAGCCGGGTCTGCGCCGTCAAAGGGTGAACGATAGAGCTTCGGCTTTTCGCCCTCACCGTATGCCGTGTAGGTAACGCCCGGCTGTGCCTGAAGCTGACCGCGCCAGAGTCCGCCGCGTTCAAAGCAGACATAGCTGCCCTTTGCGATATTCTTGGAGTTTACGCCGTCGAGAGTCTTCCACGCCTTATCGGGCGAGGTTCCGTCATTGCGGTCATCACCGTTCGGTGAGACATAATATACCGTCGAGCCCTCGGGGATATCCATGTTCGGAGAGCTTAAAATGCTTGCGATCTTGGCATCGGATTCGTCGCGCCACTTTTTCAGAGTCTCTGCGGGGAGAATTTTTACGTTTTCCATTTCTACAGTCTTCCTTTCATTCGGAGAAATATCATCTCCGCTGCGTTTTTCAAGGCATTCATTGAATATATCGAGTGCATTTGCTATATCGAGTCCCGAAGGATGCACCGCGATGTGCAGCTCACCGTCCGAAAGCTTTACCTGCGCGTCAAATATCTCCAGGCTTTCATCGGTCTCGATGGTTATGAAATGCTCCTCGGAGCTCGGATAGGCTCCGGTCTCGCGAACTATACGCTCCGAAAGCGCGGTTATCTCCTCGGCAAATTCCTTATCACCCTTGACGTTAAATTCCGAGATCGGTATACCTCCGAGCTTTACGTTTTCAAGCGGATAATCTTCGAGGTGCGTGTAGCCTCCGTCGGGTATGTAAAAGCCGTCCTTGAGACAATTCTCTACGAACCAGTCAACACCCGCCTGCGTTGCCTCGACGCTTCCGCCGTTTATGACCAGACGCTCGTTTTCGAATTTGACCACAAAGTCATTGCACTTCAGCTCGACC
>CAYRKS010000344.1:0-1645 GCA_964424855.1 uncultured Lachnospiraceae bacterium | reverse complement strand
GAAAAGCTCGGGGATATCCTCGAAAAAGCCGGCTGCTGAAAAACTCGGATAGCGGGAGCATCCCGCGAAAGGATGGATAAAAATGACCTTTACTGCGATAAAATACGGTATAACCAAGCTCGATGAGGACTGGGTGTTCGTCGGCGGAGACAAATCGGTAAAGCTGCCGATCGCGCTGCTCTTTTTCCTCATTCGCTCGGGTGAAAAAAATATCCTCGTCGATGTCGGCTGTGATGTTATGGGCGGCTTTGTCACACCCGAATTCGTAAAGCCGGTCGAGGCACTCAAAGCAGTCGAACTCGAGCCCGAGGATATCACCGATATCTTCATAACCCATGCTCACTCGGATCACATCGATTCGGTCGTGCATTTCAAAAATGCGCGTATCTACATTCAGGAGGATGAGGCGAAAAATGCCGCACACCTGTTGCCGACCGACGGTCGGGTCGTCACCTTTGCCGACGGCTATACCCTGACGCTTCCCGACGGAGAGCTGAGAGCGCGTAAGATCGGCGGTCATTCGATCGGTTCATCGGTAGTATATCTCACCTCGGGTGAGAATAAATACGTTCTCGTTGGTGATGAATTTTACTCGCCGCGCTGTATAAGTGAGAACCGCAGAGCCGGATTCCCCGTTAATCCCGAGGCAAATCTCGCCTTTCTTTCGGAGCTGCGAGGCGGAGAATATGTCCCGATCGTTTTTCACGATCCCGATATCGTCGATACTGTTCCGGGCGCAAAACGGATATTCTGAAAATATGCTCTATCCGATGCGGTGTTTTTCACCGCATCGGATTTTTTTACAAAATGCCGAGCTGTATGCCGTTAATCGGGAATATTATATTGTTCAAAATATTGTTCAAAATTACACTTGAAAAATCCTTTGAAACGTGCTATAATAAAGGGAAATAAAGCGGTACAGCCGCGATTTTCACGGTCGCAGAGGTTGTTTTCCGTAAATTTTTTCGAAGAAAGAGGTAAAGACCCGAAACGTGAATCCCGGGTCATGATGAATTATGCTGCCACAGGTTGAACAGATTGCCGCAAGAGTTCGCGAGCTGCGCTCGATACTTGAGATCGATGCCGACACGGTCGCTTCGAATATCGGAGTGACGCGCGAGGAATATGACGCATACGAGAGCGGAAGCGATGATATCCCGGTCGGAAAGCTCTATCTTATCGCAAACGAGCTTCGCGTTGACCCCACCGTGCTGCTTCTCGGAGACGAGCCGCGAATGGTGGATTACACGATAATCCGTCAGGGCAACGGACTCGATGTCGAACGCTACGCGGGCTACAAATTCTCATCGCTCGCATATAATTATATCGACCGCGAAATGGAGCCGATGATCGTAACTCTCGACCCGACCGATGAGACTCCCGAGCTTGTTGTACACGAGGGACAGGAGTTCAACCTCGTTTTGGAGGGCAGAGTAGCGGTTAACCTCGGAAACCGCGAGTATATCCTGAACGCAGGTGATTCGATCTACTTCAATCCGTCGATCCCGCACGGTCAGCGCGCCGTGGGAGCCGTCTCAAAATTCCTGACCGTCATCAACGAAAACATGAAACGCAAAAAGTAAGAAGGACAAAGCCAATGAATTTTCTTAATAAATATCTTCCTCGTATTGACTTCAAGAGCTAC
>CAYRKS010000343.1:1344-1661 GCA_964424855.1 uncultured Lachnospiraceae bacterium | reverse complement strand
AGCGTGATCTCGCGCACACCCTCGGCGGCGAGTTGCGAAACTTCGGAAATGATATCCTCTCTGCGACGGCTCCGTTCGCGTCCGCGGACGTAGGGAACAACGCAGTAGGTGCAGAAATTATTGCAGCCGTACATGATGCTGACCCACGCCTTGACCTTGGATTCGCGCAGGATCGGCAGTCCCTCGGCGATCGTGCCGTCGGTCTCATCGAGCATGAAGCGGCGTTTGTTGTTCACAAAATGCTCATAGAGCAGCTCAGGGAAACGGTGGAGCATACCCGCTCCGAGGAGCAGATCGACGTAGGGGTAGCTGCGCTT
>CAYRKS010000343.1:0-1334 GCA_964424855.1 uncultured Lachnospiraceae bacterium | reverse complement strand
GTTCATTCGGTGCTCCTGAGTGACCATACAGCCGCAAATGACGATTATAAGGCTCGGATTTGCCTCTTTTAAGTGCTTGAACTGACCGGTTATCGAGAGAGCGCGCAGCTCGGCGTGCTCGCGGACGGCGCAGGTGTTGACGACGATAAGGTCGGCATCGGATTCGTTTTCGCAGGGGAGATAGCCCATTTCACGGCACATTCCGGCGAGACGTTCGGAGTCGGCTTCGTTCTGCTGACAGCCGAAGGTGCGGATGAAGAAGTGGACTTTTTTCGTACCGTGCAGCTCTTTCACGGCGTGCATGAGGTCATACTGACGGCTGATTTCTTCGGTGGGGATTTGTTTCATTTTTTCGGATTTCCTTAATTTGTATGTTTATCTGAGAGCCGCTTTTGGAGGCGGGAATTGATGAATATTCCGGCAATGCCGATGATCCCGGTGACGGCGAAAATTATCGCCGACTGCCAAAGCTTACCGTCTCCGACAGTTGCGCCGACAAGTGTCGATGAGAGAATCGAGGGGATGCGCGCGAGAGTGGAGAGCGGCAGAAAACGGCTGAATTTTATATTTGTAAACGGGGCAAAATAGGTGAGCACGTCCTTCGGCGTTCCGGGGATGAGAAAAAGGATAAAAATGAGCGCGTCGCGGCGGGCGGAATCGTGCAGAAATTTGAGCTTTTCGAAGCCTTTCGTATCGACGAAGCGTTCGGCGAAGGGCTTTCCGAGCTTTTTCACGAGGAAAAATACGGCGGTCGAGCCGATGAGAATGCCGAGCAGGGTGATGAAAAGTCCTCGCCAAGTGCCGAACATGAGTCCCATCAGAAGCTCGATCGGCTCACCGGGGATGATGGCGACGATTATTTGCAAAATTTGTAAAAGCAGCATTGCAAGCACACCGAAAAAGCCGAGGCGGTCGATGAATTCGGCGAGTCGTTGCTGATTTTCCGGCTCGGTCAGCGATAAAACGGCGGGGATCAGCCAAACGCAGAGCGCGGCGATCGCTATAACAGCGAGGGCAAAAAGCACAATTTTCGTGATTTTTTTCATAATGATGCAAACGAACCTTTCAAAGCATAAAATACAATGGAGAGGACTTGATTTGTCATTCATAATATTATAGCACAGTTTGGCGGATTTTGCAAGTGGATTGTGTTAATTTTTCAAAAATAACTGCGTCATGCGTGCAGGCGAGGGAAGATTATATGAACTAATTGTAAAAGTGGATTTTTTTTTCGAAAACCCCTTGAAAAATTTTGAAAAATGGTGTACAATAGATATGATAGATGACCCTGTTGTACGCTAATCTCGGGTTATCGGAACTCAGTTTTATAAATG
>CAYRKS010000342.1:0-1664 GCA_964424855.1 uncultured Lachnospiraceae bacterium | reverse complement strand
TGAATCATGTTCTTACGCAGCAAATCAGCAAGTGATTAGCTGCTGTGTGTACAGTAACGATCACTCTTTAAAACCGGTCCTGCGGAATTCACATACAGGCACCGCCGTCATCAGATACCCGCGATGCCACGGCTCTCCTCCGTGTCTGCTCCCTCATCCTCTGTATGCTCCGGTTCCGGGAGCTCCATGATCACCTTCAGGATACGGTTCTGGCTGACTCCCTGTACCTGCAGGCGGATTCCCTGCTCCGTTACGATCTGGGCGCCATCCTCAGGCACACGGTCCAAATGTTCAATGACCAGTCCCCCTATGGAATCATAATCCTCCGAGCTAAGCTCCGTATGAAGCTCATCATTGATATCACTGAGCTTCATGCTGCCCTCCACAAGATAGGTTCTCTCCTGCATCTTCTGGATGAGCTGTTCTTCATCCGAATCATATTCATCACGGATCTCACCGACAATTTCCTCAAGCAGATCCTCCAACGTGATCATTCCTGCCGTTCCGCCGTACTCATTCAGCACAAAGGCTACATTGAAGCACTTCTGCCGCATCTCTACAAGCAGATCTGCCGTTTTCTTAAATTCATAGGTGTAATATGCCTCACGCAGGATGTCTTCGATCCGGAAGGCTTCTTTATCCTCTACAAGAATGAAATCCTTGATATTGATCATTCCGACGATATTGTCCTTATCCTCCTGATAAACCGGAATACGGGTATACATACATTCCTTAAAGATCTGCATGACCTCATCATAGGTTGCCTCGCGGTCTACCGTCACCATATCGATTCTCGGGATCATGACATCCTTGGCTACCGCATCTCCGAAATCAAACACGTTATAGATCATCTCGCGTTCTTCCGATTCAATGACACCGTCCTCATGTCCGACCTCCACATAGGTACGAAGCTCATTCTCCGTCATGGTCGGCTTCCTGTCCATATCAATATGAAGCAGCTTCATGATACCCTTTGCCAGAAAATCGATCACCACGATCACCGGAGTCATAACCCTCATCAGTCCCAGGATAACGGGGGAATAAAGCAGTGCAAGCTTCTCAGCACTTACCATACCCATATTCTTGGGAGTAATCTCACCGAACAGCAAAATCACCACCGTCAGGATCGCCGTAGCAATACCTACCGTAAAATTGATCCGTATGGCAAGCGTCGTTGCCAAAGCCGAGGCAGACAGATTCACAACGTTATTTCCAATAAGGATCGCACTCAGCATCCTGCCATAGTGCTCCAGCACATACAATGCCGTCCCGGCACGTTTGTTCCCTTCGTCCGCCATTGTCTTAAGCCGTACACGGTTAGCCGTTGACAGGGCAGTCTCCGCTGAGGAGAAAAATGCAGATAACAGGATCATAATGATCAGCGCAACAAGTTGCATGACACCATCGGTATCCAAAATAAAAATCACTCCTTTTCTTATCTTATGCGAAAATATAATTGTCTATAAGTGTACAATAAACAGGTATGACATGTCAAGATAACGCATATAAATATCCATAGAATGATTCCAACCGGAAAGAGAATGATATGAAAACAACAATCCAGATCCATCCTCGTTTACGCTTCTTTGTGAAATGCCTGCTTTTTTGTACCGTTCTGACGACGCTTCTGCTCCTTGCGCTTGCATTTGCCATGTACCGTCTGC
>CAYRKS010000341.1:0-1665 GCA_964424855.1 uncultured Lachnospiraceae bacterium | reverse complement strand
CACATCGATCGTGTTGTCACGGTCGGGACGGCGAAGCTCGGGGCGGAAGGGAAGGTTTAGAACCTTCGGATGACTGCGCAGAAACCAGACATCCGCCTTGTTTCCGGCGAGGCGCGTGCAGTGGATACGCGACTGCTGACCCGCGCCGATTCCGATTGCCTGACCGCCGTAGGCGTAGCAAACCGAGTTCGACTGTGTATATTTCAGCGTTATCATCGCAATCAGCAGATCGCGCTTGGCGGATTCGGGCATATTTTTGTTTTTAGTGACGATATTGTCAAAAAGACCGTTGTCGAGCTTAAGATCATTTCGTCCCTGCTCGAAGGTTACGCCGAAAACCTGCTTGGTTTCGATCGGATCGGGGCGGTAATTTGTGTCCATTTTGATAACACAATATGTACCTTTTCTCTTGGTTTTGAGAATTTCGAGTGCTTTATCGCTGTAGGACGGCGCGATTATTCCGTCCGAGACCTCACGCGCGAGGAAGGACGCGGTCTGCTCGTCGCATTCGTCCGAAAGTGCGACGAAATCGCCGTAGGATGACATTCTGTCGGCTCCGCGCGCGCGAACATATGCCGTGCAGATGGGAGATAATTCCACACCTTCCACAAAATAGACCTTTTGGAGGGTCTCATCCAACGGAACGGCGACCGCTGCACCTGCGGGCGATACGTGCTTGAAGGATGCCGCTGCCGGAAGTCCGGTCGCTTCCTTTAATTCGCGAACCAGCTGCCACGAGTTGAAAGCGTCGAGGAGGTTGATGTAGCCGGGGCGACCGTTCAGAACCTCGAAGGGAAGCTCTCCGTCTGTCATATAGACGCGAGCGGGCTTCTGATTCGGGTTGCAGCCGTATTTAAGTTCAAGTTCTTTCATTATTATATACTCCTTTAATGATAAATCCGGCGTTGTGAATTATGCACAAATGATCATATGCGTATGATTACACAAGCTGCCTGCCCAGGCGGTCGGCTAAAAATCACCGTACTCCATGAGGTTCACCTCTGCCGCCAGTCATACAGTAATTATATGATACCACATTTTCGCCGAATTGTCAAGGAAAAAATCCACCAAATATCAAGCCGGATTGTTGTGCAACACGCACAAAAACGGCATACTTCGAAATATTTTTATTTTTTTACAAAAAGGACTTGAAAAATCCGCGCATATGTGGTACAATATTATATTGAAGAAGAATTTTGTTACGACGAAAGGAATTACGGCGATGAATGAAACTTATACCGTCGAATTGTCTAAAATTATCAACGAATTCTCGCTCGAGAAGATTTATTTGCCCGATGATCCCGATAAAATTCTGGTACATCTGTCGGATGTGAACCGTCCCGGGCTTCAGCTTGCGGGATTTTTCGATCATTTCGAATCACAGCGCATTCAGATAATCGGAAAGGTCGAGCACAAGTACCTCGAGTCGCTCGACAGCGAAACGCGGCGAAAGTCGATAATGGGCTTCCTCGAGACCCACCCGGTCGCGGTGATTTTCTCGTCATCGCTCGAAATTTTCCCCGAATTTGCCGAGCTGGGCGAGTATTTTGAGGTTCCGATCCTTCGGACAGCGACGACGACGAGCGATTTTATGGCGGCGTTGATCGCGTCGCTCAACCTCAGCCTCGCGCCTCGGATCACGCGGCACGGCGTTTTGGTCGAGGT
>CAYRKS010000340.1:0-1672 GCA_964424855.1 uncultured Lachnospiraceae bacterium | reverse complement strand
CCTCGGAATCGGCAGACTTATTTATCAGCTTCCCACAACTCTCTGCGAAATGGTCCTTCAGGAAGTTTTCAAGAACGGTTCTCTCGACTCTCTCGACCGCGAGACCCTCATGACCATCCAGTGCTTCTTCGAGAACAACCTCAACGTCTCCGAGACCTCGAGAAAGCTCTTTGTCCACAGAAACACTCTCGTTTACCGTCTCGAGAAGATCCGCAAGCTCACCGGTCTCGATCTTCGTGAGTTCGAGCACGCGATCACCTTCAAGGTCGCGCTGATGGTCAAGAAGTATCTCACCTCCAAGCCGGTCAAGTTCTGAGCTTCGAACCGATCGAGCATATCGAATTTTTAGAATAAACTTTATTTTGTCCGACCGCTCGTGAAAATTCGCGGGCGGTCGGGAGAGCGGCTTTGACAGGTCAAGGCGGCACAATATCCGCGAGGGGCTGTTATGCTTTTCGAGCGATAAAATGCCGCCCGATCTGCCATGTGCTGCGTTTTGCATTTTATTAAAAAAACGGAGCAGAGCTTAATGATCGAATTCAAGGATGTAAAAAAGATATACCCGAACGGCACGGTCGCGCTGAACGGCGTTGATCTGAAAATCGCCGACGGAGAGTTTGTCTTCATCGTAGGAGAGTCGGGCGCGGGAAAGACCACGCTAACGAAGCTGCTTCTCCGTGAGGAACGAGTTAGCGAGGGATCTCTCGCGGTCAGGGTCAACAAGCAGATCGGCAACAAAAGCACGCTGGTCGAGTATGATCTTTCCAGGCTTTCAAGCTTCAAGGTGCCGTATTATCGGCGCGAGCTGGGAGTCGTCTTTCAGGATTTCCGTCTTTTCCCGAACAAGACGGTCTTTGAGAATGTCGCCTTTGCGATGCAGGTCGTCGGCGAGTCCTCAAAGGTTATAAAACGCCGTGTACCGGCACTTCTCAACATAGTAAACCTAACAGATAAACTGAATTCCTATCCGGCGCAGCTTTCGGGCGGAGAGCAGCAGCGAGTCGCACTGGCAAGAGCACTTGCGAACAATCCGCAGATAATAATTGCCGACGAGCCGACCGGAAACATAGACCCGAAAATGTCTTTGGAGATAATGAATCTCCTTATAAAAATACATAAGCGCGGAAAGACCGTTATCGTCGTAACGCATGAGAAGGATCTGGTCGATTACTTCAAGCAGCGCGTTGTAAAAATACAGGACGGCAAGGTCATAAGCGACCAGGTGGGAGGTATGAAGCTTTGAAACGCTATCGTCTTTCCTACTTTCTGGGGCAGAGCGTCAAGGGACTTTGGCGCAACGGCATAATGACCGTAGCGTCGATAATGGTTCTCGTCAGCTGCCTCGTTGTTATGGGTAGCTTCTGGCTGCTTTTGCAGAACATCGACACGAATCTCGAGCAGCTGAGACTGCTCAACGAGATAGTTGTCTTCATCGACGCGAAGAAGACCGACGAGGAGGTCGCGGCGATCGGAGAGCAGATCCGCGCGCTCGACAACGTGGACGAGGTCGTCTTCGTCCCGAAGGAGCAGGCACTCGAGGAGGAGCGCGACAGATACGAGGAGTACACCGACATATACGATATGCTCGCGGATGACAACCCTCTGCGCGATTCCTTCGTAATAAAATACATCGACAATTCCAAGGTCGCGACGCTCGACTATCAGGTCGGGC
>CAYRKS010000339.1:0-1680 GCA_964424855.1 uncultured Lachnospiraceae bacterium | reverse complement strand
CTCGATAATTGTCGAAGGGCTGAAGCTTTGCGGCTACGGCAAGCTTTCGGTCGAGCTTTCGATCGACGGAGATATAAGCGGCAAGGAGCTTTGCCTCGAGCTGACTACCGACAGGGGAACAAGCTGCAAGTCTTGTGCGATCCCCGACAACAAAATGCGCAGCTACAGCTTTGATCTTTCCGACATTGACGGCGAGATCGAACGCTTTAAGCTCTCGCCGAATATGGAGGAGTGTCTTATAAAGGTTAGGTCGATAATATTTTCAAAATAACACAAAAGCTTCGCTCTCTCGATCATGGAGTCGAGAGAGCGAAGCTTTTGTCGGCGGTTATATTGGATTTTCATTGTTATTTAAGGAGAATCAGGTCACGGGTAAATGCGACGAATTATCAAAAGACGATTCGGCTGAAATTGACGGATGAGTGAGAAAATAACTTTGAAAGAAATGCGTAATTAACAAAAAATTCACAAAATCGGGGGGGGGTCATAATTGCGTGATATAATAATTATGTCATCTCGATGACATAATTTGTTGAAAGGACTTGAACAACCATGAAAAAACTTGTTTTAGCACTTCTCATCTCCGCGCTCGCGGTATCGGGCGCAACGACCGTTTCGGCGGCTCCCGGAAAGGGCAGCTGGGGCGATGTACCGAAGACCTCCGACAAGCTCGTTCTCGACGGCAAGCTCGACGAGGTTTACAAGCAGGGACTGAAGGTCGATATTTCGACACTTCGTGAAAGCGACAAGCCGGACACCGCAAGCGGCACCGGATATTACGTCTGGGACGGCGATTATATCTGGGCGTTTATCGAGATTTCCGACAGCGATCTTTACCCCACCGAGGAAAAGAAAACAGCTCAGAAGTACTGGGAGTGTGACGGAGTTGAGGTCTATTATGACTTTGACAATAACGGAACCACCTATCACAAGTGGGTCTGCCTCTATGATGACTTTGTAAACAAGTTCACTGACGCCGAAAATGTTACAGAGTCCGAGACCAAGGCTGTCAAGAACGACACCGGATACACGATTGAGTTAAAGACTAAGGTCCCGAGCAATATCAAGGACGGATCTCTCGTAGGAGTGAATCTCATCATAAACAACATAACTACGGTAGGACGTGTTATCGTCCGCGCTCCGCAATCCGACGGTGCGAACGAGACAGAGGTCGCAAAGTTCGACACCGTAACTCTCTCTGACAAAGCAGTTACCGCTAATAAGGCAGCCACCACTGCCGCTCAGACTGCCGATCCGATCACTCTTGCAGCTCTCTCCATCGCTGCGGCAGCCGCAGGTGCCGTCGCATTGAAGAAGCGTTCGAAGTGATTTTCAACGAGACCGCAAACTTTTTCATCATACTCCTTTTCAGACTGCCGCTTCAGCGGCAGTCATTTTTTATTTACTTACTCCCTTTAATGAGCCGATCGGTTTATTGCTTTAACCATGCAAAACGCAACTCACAGCGAAAAAAGTACGAAATTAAAATCACGAAAAAAGTGTCTGACAATAAATGATCCGAAAAAACAAACGCACGCCGCGTTTTGCGCGGCGTGCGAGATTTTTACTTATAAAGCGGACCGTAGGCTGCGCAGGCTCTGTAGTCTGCGTCCTCGGGGTTGGTGGTTCCGAATGCCGACCATGCGTGCGGACGATAGATCTTTTCGACCGGGACATTGT
>CAYRKS010000338.1:0-1687 GCA_964424855.1 uncultured Lachnospiraceae bacterium | reverse complement strand
AGGTCTGCTCGGACGGTAAATGCAGTATATTTTAAGATCAAAAAATTTCCCGGATAATATTCTCCGGGAAATTTCGTTTATTGCCTATTATTTTTCGAGCAGTACCATTCTCGCCGAATAGTTCTTCGGGAGCTTTACGGTGAGTATTCCGTCCTCGAGCTTGAGCTCGGTCTTTTCGGGATACCATACCGAAGCCTTAGTGTAGCCGTACCTTTTGAGATCGACCTTTATCTCATCGTCCTCGGCTCCGATGCGCCAGAGTGCGAGATATGCCTTGGTCTTCTCGGGATTTTCGAGTCCATAGGAGGCAAAGCCGACATCACCTATGCGGCAGACACCGGTCGGAAGGATGGGATGCGCCTTTGCGATATCGCCGCGCATTTTCTTGTAAGCCTCGATGCCCTTTGCGACATATGCGAGGTTTTCCGCGTCCGAATGCTCGAGACGACCCGACTGATAGAGGTTTCCGCACATACCGTTGACCATGTTGAAGATAGTCTCCTCACAGTCGGTGAACTGCGAACGCCACTCATCGCCGAAGGTCTCGGTCTCGCGCTCCTCGTAATGCACCGGCATGGGATACGACCATATGCCCGCCTTTTCGGGTGCATACTGAGGTGCCGAGCCGAGGATTATCGCAGGATAATTGTAGTAATACTCCTGATCGCTCGTGGACTGGAGATAGAAGTGCTTGAGGGTTCCGTTTTCCGCACGGCAGGCTCCGCTTCCGCAGTTCTCGATTATGAGACCCGGATGTGAAGCGATAGCCTCGTCGATAAACTCGACAAATGCCTCATAGTTGCGGATGAGTCCCTCTGCCGGTGCCGAGCCGTCATTGTCGCAGCCGATTCCGGTCGAGAGGTTGTAGTCGTTCTTTATGTAGCGAACGCCCATATTGTAAAGCTCGTCGATCCTCGACATGAGGTGAGCCTTGACCTTTTCGTTTCTGAAGTTGAAGAAGGCGCGCGGCATTACCTTTCCGTAACGCTTGAGCAGGCAGTCATCATCGAGATCGTATGCGAGTGCGCTCGGATTTACCGTGTCAAACTCGAACCATACGCCGGGGGTGAGACCCTTTTCCTTCATGTGTGCGAATATTCCCGCGAGACCGCCCTCGCCGAACTTGTCGTTATCTACGATCCAGTCGCCCGCATGACCCCACATTCCGGTCTTGCCGTTCTTGTGCCAGCCCGCGTCGATGCAGAATATCTCACAGCCGACACTTGCCGCCGCGTCGATGAGCGGAAGGAGCTTCTTGTCGGACGGTGCGCCCCAGAGACAATCCATATAGTCGTTGAAAACTACCGGAATGACATCGTTTTCGAAGTGAACCAGCGAGGTCGCGCGCTTGTATGCGATAAGCTCGCCGCAGACCTCCTCATAGCCGCCCTCAACTCGTCCGAAGACTGCGGGCTGAGTCGTGTAGCTCTCGCCGGGCTCGAGAAGATATGTCCAGCCGCCGTTCTCCTCGTGTGCAGAGGTTCCCTCGAGCTCGAAAACAGGAGCCTTAAAGCCGCCCGTGACCGAGTGAGTGAGCTGCCAGTTGTGTGCGCCCTCGAGCTCCATGTAGTAGGAATAGCCGTTTTCGCCGAGAACGATGGTCAGCGGATAGAACTCACCGGTAGACCAGCTTCCGACCGAGGAGATCTTGAAGGTCTCGCGCTCCCACGGATGGGTCGAGCCGGGT
>CAYRKS010000337.1:0-1689 GCA_964424855.1 uncultured Lachnospiraceae bacterium | reverse complement strand
GAAGGGGCTTTTACTGAGGTTTTTGGTATTATACTCGCGGCTTCTGACCGAATCGAAGCGGATCGCGCCGTCGCACAGCGAGCCGGGCGGGACGCGCGAGACCGACGAGCGCGGCTATCACGGCTACATATACGCCGCGCTGAGCTTTATCGAGGAGAACTACGCGCGCGACATAAGCTGCACCGACATAGCCGAAGCGGCGGGCTTATCGAGCGATTATCTGACGCGGCAATTCAAGGCGGTCATGTCGATGACACCCGCGGAATACGTTCGGAAGTTCAGGATAGCGAAGTCGATGGATCTTTTACGTTCTACCGACGCATCGATTGCGAGCATAGCGACCGAGGTCGGGTTTGGGAGCATATCACTTTACTCACGAGTATTCAAGCAGATAACGGGTACATCCCCCGCGACCTTCCGCAAAGAATAGGCGGGGAGCCCCCGCGGGCAAGCGTCAAGGCTTCTCTGTGCGTCGCCGTTAGGTACTGCCTTATCAAACAGGGTGCGTCGGCAGGGAGCGTCCCTGCACGCAAGCGTCAAGGCTTCCTTGTGCGTCGCCGTTAGGCACTGCCACATCAAACAGGGTGCGTCGGCGGCGCGGGAGTGAAGTCGGTGCGCCGAATATTTTCTACGCTTTACATTAGGCTATTGAGTATCAATCGGCAAAGGCAGGCATGACCGAGAGGTCATGTCATCACATCATTTCACATCAAAAAATCACTATCAAACGGAGGCAAAAGCAATGAACACAAAGCATCCACGTTACGGTCTCATCGAGACCTTTGACAAGCGTTCGGAATTTATCGGCGGCAAGCTGGAACGCGGGATACATGAAAATCGGATGGGAGTATTCTCACTGCAATTCTTCGAAAACGGCGAGCGGGTATATCCCGACAGCGTAAAGCTCGAGCAGGTGAGCCATGAATTCAAGTTCGGTTGCTCGCTGTTTCTGCTCGATCAATTCCCCGAGACGGAGCGGAACGCACAATATCGCGAGTCGTTCAAGCGGCTTTTCAACTGCGGAGTGGTTCCGATCTACTGGAACACGCTCGAGCCGGAGGAGGGGCATCCGCGCTTTTCGTCCGACTCGCCGAACATCTGGCGCAGACCCGCGCTCGACACGGTACGCGACTACTGCGTTGAAAACAACATTCGCATGAAGGCGCACTGTCTGGCGTACAACTCCTTCAATCCCGACTGGCTGCCCGAATCGAACCGCGATATAAATCTCGCGCTCACGAAACGCACCGCCGCGCTGGGCGAACGCTACCGCTACGATTTCGAGGACATGGATGTCATAAACGAGATGTACGGCGTATACAAGGACTGCTACAAGGGGAGCGGGAACGGAATGCGCGATCTGAAGATCGTGGACGAGCCGGATCACGAAAAATTCTGCTTTGACCTTGCCAAGCGCGAATTTCCGCTGACCCGTCTTTTCTGGAACGAGGGCTGCTTTGAGACCTTCGGTCAGTCCGCATATGTCGGACCGCGCAGCCGCTATTATCTCATGCTCAAGGAGCAGCTCTCGCGCGGAACGAGAATCGAGGGCATCGGAATGCAGTTCCACGCCTTCACGGGTCGCGAGAACGAGGTCAGGGCGGCGGGTCCGCTTTACAATCCGTCAAGGCTGATCGACATTTTCGACTGCTATTCCGAGTTCAAGCTTCCGATCCATCTCTCGGAGGT
>CAYRKS010000336.1:719-1707 GCA_964424855.1 uncultured Lachnospiraceae bacterium | reverse complement strand
GTTCTGCGCCACTTGGTAACGCGGAAACGCTCGATGAAGTACTTCTTCGCCTCTGCCTGAGATATCTGGCTCGCATATGCGAACTTGTCGAGACCGTACTCGATCTCATGCTCCTTGAACTCCGGGAAAAGCGTTTTGACCTGACTCGACATAAGATTTCTGCGGTACGCGCTTCCGTCCTTGCCGTCGAGAGCCGCGCAGGCTGCGTGACAGCACCAGTCATCCTTCGGTATGCGGTCGTCTTCCGCGTTCTTCTTCCAGTGCCAGAGCTGCTCGGGACGAATGTAACGCTTCAGGCTGACCGGAGACGGGCAACCGTGATATCCGGTCTCGGACGCAAAATGGCAGACCGAGCCCTTATAGAAGTTGCCCTTGAAATAGTCGCGCGGACCCCAGAGATGCTGCTCGGAGATGTTCTCGGAGCCGCCCTTCTTGACATATTGGAAGGCCTCCTCGTCGATGTACGGAGAGCTCGGGAGATAGGGGCGCGTGAAATCGTGCGCCTTGAGCATATTCGGGATGACCTCGCGGGTCAGGCGGTTGCCGTTCGGGTCGCGCTTGACATAGCCGCCGACCCAGCGATAGCAGGAATCGACCTCATTGTCGCCCGCCCAGAGGATGAGCGAGGTGTGACCGCGAAGACGCTTTATTACCTTCTCGACCTCGCTGCCGAAGCGTGCGCAGTACTCGTCGAGCTGCGGGTTTATTCCGCAGGCGTGCGAGAAGTCCTGCCAGATCATGATACCGTTGCGGTCGCAGAAATCGTAGAAGATATCGTCCTCGTAGACATTTCCGCCCCAGCATCTCAGGCAGTTGCAGTTGATGTCGGTGAGCATCGGAAGAATATCGGGAAGTCTCTCGGCATCGCGCGAATGATAGGCATCGACCGGAACCCAGTTGGTTCCCTGCCAGAAGATCTTCTTGCCGTTGATCTTGAAGCAGAATTCGCCGTTTCCGTCCTTGTCTGTGAGGCTCGTGCGGTCAAGCT
>CAYRKS010000336.1:0-709 GCA_964424855.1 uncultured Lachnospiraceae bacterium | reverse complement strand
CTTGTATTCATATACCGCCTCGCCCTTGAAGAAGAGCGTCATTGTGATGTCATAGAGGTTCGGCTCACCGTAGTTGCGCGGCCACCAGAGCTTCGGATTTCTGACACCGATGACCGAACGTTCGCCCGTGTGATGGAGCAGGTCGTAATTCGTCTCAAAGCGGCTGTCCCCGCATTCGCCCACGATCTTGAGCGAATAATCATGCAGGCTGTCCTCGGAAACGGTCATGTTCCAGAAGAAGCCGAATTCGCCCCAGCTGTGATCGGCGTTGAGATTGTGCGTGTAGACGAAAAGATCGTCGATGCGATTCTCGGCGCGCTGCTCGACATAGCAGGGCCTCCAGATACCGCCCGAAAGTGCGCGGGGCATGATGTCCCAGCCGTACATATGCGGTGCCTTGCGGATAAAGAGCGAGTCGAATCCGAAGGCATGGTGTGTAGACGAGATCGGCACCTCGTAGCTTCTCGCCGCGATGTGCGCGGGAGTTATGTGGACGAGTATCTCGTTTTCGCCCTTTTTAAGCAGCTTTCCGCCGAATTCGAAGGGGACAAGCATATTGTCGGTGCTTCCGAGCTTTTCTCCGTTCACGAAGATATCGGCGATGGTGTCTATGCCCTCGAAGCGGATGAAGGTGTTCTCATCCGGCTCAAAGTCGAGCTCAAAGCTGCGAGTGTAGAAAAGATGAAGATTTTCGTATTTCTGAAGCTCG
>CAYRKS010000335.1:0-1707 GCA_964424855.1 uncultured Lachnospiraceae bacterium | reverse complement strand
TGGACGAGCTTCATCGTCGGAGTCGGACTCACCGTTTCGAATATGTTCCTCAACTTCATCTCCTCTCCGATAAACGCCGGCGCGATAGCTATGGTGCTCGGTCTCATTCTGGTTCCGATCGTCAGCCTGTTCACCAAAAAGCCGGATATCGATGTCGATTCGATCTTCTCCTGCTATGACGAAAAGATCACGGTAAGCGCAAAGACCTCTATCGAGGATTGAGAGGAAAAAATAACTCACAAAGGAGTCGGACCTTATCATGGACAGCAAAGCCCTGTATCTCGCCCTTCGCTCAGCCGGAATACACCGTATAAACTCGCCGATCGTTTTCTGCGACAGCGACTATAAGCTCCGTCTCTGCACCGAGGTAGCCGATACGATACTCGGCGGCATAAGACTCGGCTCATCTATAAAAGCCTTCATCCCGGAGGAGATATTCGAGCGGATATCTCCCGAAGGCTCACTGTTTCCGTCGGCGGCAAGCTTTTCGGGCAGCTGCTACAGCGTTATCATCTATAAAAAGCGGATCGTCGAGGAGGATATGCTCGTTATCCTGCTCCTCGGTGCCGATCTTCTGATGTATGAAAGCTATCCCTCGGAGCGACTCGCCGTTCCCTATCAAAGACTCATATTCCACATAAGTGAACGCCTCGATGAGCTGCTCTCGGGCGAAATAAAGCGTCCGAACGGCTCATTTGCAAACGATATGGAGCAGTTTGTCCGAACGCGCAACGTAGTCGAGCTTTACGACCGAACAAAGCATCTGCACATACGAAAAGAAGCGATAAAGCTCGATGCCTTCTTCAATCAGCTCTCGGCAGACGGAAAATACAGCCTTCTGCACAGCATAATAAGGCTCGATCTCAGCCAAATGAAGTCCAGATCGCTTCATGTCGAAGCCTCCTTCGGGAATATGTTCTTCTACTTCACGCTAATAATGCTGAATCTCCTCACGATCTCACTTAACGATACGGTCGTTATACGAGTGACCGAGATCAACAATTCCGAGGTAAAGGCAGAGCTCTCGACAGAGCTGCGCACAAAAATATTCAAGTCGGATTCGGTTATAAATACCCGCCCCGAGCACAGAATGTCGCTCGATGAGCTTTCACTCGAGCTTTTCAGAAGCAATGTTCCCTTCGCACTCGATGTTGCGGTGCTTGAGGAATTTCTTCGCGACACAGGCTGGACAGCCTACGCCATGCTCTCAAAGGAGCAGTTCTCGATAACCACGAATATAAAAAACGTCTTCACAAAGACCAGCGTATTCCTCAAAAACGCAGAGCCCTGTATCAATATCTTCTGGATATGCCTCAATGCCTTCGAGGAATTCAATCCTGCGATAAAGGAGCTCGGCTCGCTCAGAGATCATTATCCGATCTTCGATGATGAGAGCGAGTATGAATTCGACGAGGACGAATATATCGCCGAAAAACGGGCATATGCCGACTTCGAGCAGCGTCTCTCGGATGCCGAAGCCGACGATATCTCGGAAAACGCCGACATTTCGGAAAAATAAAAAGAAAAAAACGATCCCGCTTCGAAAAATCCTTCGAAGCGGGATCATTTTTATTATCAGCCGAAGCGATATACCTCGCCCGGCTCAAGGCTCAAAGCCTGCTCCTCACCGTTTATCGAGAGACGAGTTTGAAGCGCAAGCTCTCCGGCTCTTATCTCGCAGCTTATCACTCTGCCGTCACGCCAAAC
>CAYRKS010000334.1:0-1709 GCA_964424855.1 uncultured Lachnospiraceae bacterium | reverse complement strand
CAGGCAGTTCTCTGCGGCGGTGTTTGTGCGCTCATGCAGGCAGGCTACGAGACTCTTGTCGAGGCGGGCTATGATCCGAGAAACGCATACTTCGAGTGCATCCACGAGATGAAGCTCATCGTCGATCTCATCTATCAGAGCGGCTTTGCGGGCATGAGATATTCGATCTCAAACACGGCGGAATACGGTGACTATGTGACCGGTCCGAAGATCATCACCGAGGAAACCAAGAAGACCATGAAGAAGATATTGAAGGATATCCAGGACGGCACCTTTGCGAAGGACTTCCTCCTCGATATGTCCTCTGCCGGCGGACAGGTGCATTTCAACGCAATGCGCAAGCTGGCATCGGAGCATCCCTCCGAGGTCGTCGGTGCGGATATCCGCAAGCTTTACAGCTGGAGTGATGAAGACAAGCTGATCAACAACTGACGGGGGAAGACAGCATGGTGAAGGAAAGTGTAACGAGGGGCGTTCAAAACGCCCCCCACCGCAGTCTGTTCCACGCGCTCGGACTCACCGAGGAGGAGCAAAAGCGTCCGCTGATCGGTATTGTAAGCTCCTATAACGAGATCGTTCCGGGACACATGAATCTCGACAAGATCGTTGATGCGGTAAAGCTCGGAGTCGCGATGGCGGGCGGTACTCCGATCGTTTTCCCTGCGATAGCGGTCTGCGACGGTATCGCGATGGGACACACGGGAATGAAATATTCGCTCGTCACCCGAGACCTTATAGCCGATTCGACCGAGGCGATGGCTTTGGCACACGGCTTTGACGGTCTCGTCATGATCCCCAACTGCGACAAAAACGTACCCGGGCTTTTGATGGCGGCGGCGAGAGTTAATATCCCCACCGTATTTGTCAGCGGCGGTCCGATGCTCGCGGGCAAGGTCGATGGAAGAAAGACCAGCCTTTCGTCGATGTTCGAGGCGGTCGGTGCCTACAATGCCGGAAGGCTCGATGAGGCGAAGCTGAAGGAATACGAATGCAAGACCTGTCCGACCTGCGGCTCCTGCTCGGGAATGTACACGGCAAACTCGATGAACTGTCTGACCGAGGCACTCGGCATGGGACTTCGCGGCAACGGAACGATCCCCGCGGTATATTCGGCGCGTATCGAGCTTGCCAAGCACGCGGGAATGGCGGTCATGGAGCTTCTCCGGAAAAACATCCGTCCGCGTGATATAATGACAAAAGAGGCACTGCTCAATGCGCTGACGGTGGATATGGCACTCGGCTGCTCAACGAACAGTATGCTCCATCTTCCCGCGATAGCGCACGAGTGCGGCGTTGAGCTGAATCTCGACATTGCCAACGATATCAGCGCGAAAACTCCGAATCTCTGCCATCTCGCGCCTGCGGGACGCACTTACATGGAGGAGCTTGACGAGGCGGGCGGTGTTTATGCGGTGATGAACGAGCTGACCAAAAAGGGACTGCTCTGCACCGACTGCATGACCGTGACCGGAAAGACAATCGGTGAGAACATCGCGGGCTGTGTAAATTTGAACCCCGAGGTCATCCGTCCGATCGATTCTCCCTACAGCGAGACCGGAGGGATCGCGGTGCTCAAAGGAAATCTCGCTCCCGAGGGCAGTGTGGTAAAGCGTTCGGCGGTTTTGCCCGAAATGCTGGTGCACGAGGGACCGGCAAAGGTCTTCGACTCCGAGGAGGAGGCGCAGGCGGCGATAAACGGCGGCAGGATC
>CAYRKS010000333.1:0-1719 GCA_964424855.1 uncultured Lachnospiraceae bacterium | reverse complement strand
GATCACCGATCCTTTTTTTGTTGGCTGAAAATTTGGCTTGGATATAAAGATTTCACTTGAGAAAATCCGGAAGGAACTCACTGTCGATAGCCGAGGTGACGAAGCCCTTCGCCGTACTTAACGTAAAGGTCTTCAGAGTACCGTATTTGACCGTTCCGTGCGCGGCGGCAAGCTCCGACGTGTAGTACTCGAGAAGGTAGAGCTGAAAGCTCAGTCGGTCGTCGTCGTACTGCACCACGACCGGATTCATTATCGGCGACTCGATCGTCACCTCTCCGTTCTTTTTTACGATGTCGAAGGTCATTATTCCACCGACAAGATTTATCGCGTCGTACTGCGAGTTTAGGAAATTTCCGAGGGAATATATCACCAGCGTTTTGTTACCGTCCGCTCCGGTCATCCATTCGACCGGCTGTATAGTATGCGAGTGCATTCCGAGGATGACATCGGCTCCCGCATCGGTTATCGTCCGCGCAAGCGATTTCTGCTCGTTCGTAACGACCGTCGAGCCGTCGGTTCCCCAGTGCATGACGCAGATCGTGACATCCGCGAGCTGCTTTGCCTTTTTGACCATTCGGACTATCTCGTCCGAGTCGATGAGCGGGATATGTAGCTTGCTCGAGGCGGGAAGGGTCATTCCGTTGAGTCCGTAGGTGTACGAAACGAAGGCTATGCTTATTCCGTTTTTCTCGACGACACGGATGCTTTCGTAGTCCTCATCGTCGTAGTAGCCGCCGAGCAGGGTCACGGGCTGAGAATTCCAGAAATCTATGCTTCCCTTCAGTCCCGCTTCCTTTTTGTCGAGCATATGGTTCGTCGCGATGTTCACGATGTCAAAGCCGACCTCGACAAGTGCCTCTCCCGCCGCCTGCGGGCCGTTGAAGTTCGGATATCCCGATATACCGAGCTCGTCTCCGCCGAGCGGTGTCTCCTGATTGACAAAAGCCAGATCGGCGGACGCGATAAAGTCGGCAATGTCGGTGTACATACTCAGAAAATCATAGCTCTCGCCGCTTTTTGCACGATTTTTCGCATCGGTGTAGACCATTTCGTGAATGATATTGTCTCCGGCGGCGAGAAAGGTCACGCGCTCCTCGTCAGCCTTCGGCTTTTCGGTCACGACCGTGCCGCTCGAGGTGTCGGTCGGCTTTGTCGCTTCGGAGGTCGGACTGTCGGTCTCGTTCTCATAGCCCGGAACGGATATCCGCGTCACCTCGGGATCGATCCACTCCGGAGAATCGAGCGAGACGTTCCCCTGCTCGGGCGCACCGCAGCCTACCGAAAATGTGAGGCAGATAAAGGAAACGCCTGCGAGTATCCCACTTAAAATTCTGCTTTTTTTGATCATCGCGGCGAGCTTGCCTTTCCGTGCTCACAGGGCGAGTCGAAAAATCCGTTCAGGTCGCACCAAAGCTGCCCGTCCTTCTCCGAAAAGCCCAGCTTTTTCGCAAAATCGAGCGAGACCTGCTCCTTTGCTCTCTCACCGAGGCGGCATTCGTGAACGCCGTGCAGATCTATGAAATTCATCGTCTGACGACCCATTATAAAGAGCGCGTCGAGATCGTCGGTACCGACCGCGCGGCAGAGATCGATCAGCGTCGCTCCGTTCGCTCCGAGCTTGAACTGGCATATCCCGACGAGAACCTCATCGACCCACGCTCCGTAGCAGAGCGCGTCGGCATCATATTCGACAGCGCAGGCGGCGCAGCATTCCTCTTG
>CAYRKS010000332.1:0-1726 GCA_964424855.1 uncultured Lachnospiraceae bacterium | reverse complement strand
CGACATCCAGGGTCTTGAGGACTTCTACGGCGACATGGACTTCAAGGTGGCCGGAACTCACAAGGGCATCACCTCGATCCAGATGGATCTCAAGATCGACGGACTCACCCCCGAGATCATCAAGGAGGCTCTCGCAGTCACCCACAAGGGACGCGATTACATCATCGATGACATCATTCTCAAGGCTATCCCCGAGGCTCGCCCCGAGGTTTCGAAGTACGCTCCGAAGATGCTCACCATGAAGATCAACACCGACAAGATCCGCGACGTTATCGGTACGGGCGGAAAGGTCATCCAGAAGATCACCGCCGACACCGGCGCGAAGATCGACATCGAGGAGACCGGCGACATCTTCATCTCGGCTGTCAACTCCGACGCGGCTTACGCTGCAAAGAAGATCATCGAGGGCATCGTATTTGAGCCGATCCCCGGTGAGATATACGACGGCAAGGTCACGAGAATAATCCCGATCGGCGCGTTCGTTGAGATCGCTCCCGGCAAGGAGGGTCTCGTTCACATCTCGAAGCTCGACAACCGCCGCGTTGAAAAGGTCGAGGATGTCTGCGAGGTCGGCGACGAAATGCGCGTCAAGTTCCTCGGAACCGATGAAAAGGGCAGACTCAATCTCTCCCGCAAGGATGCGTTCCTTATCTAATTGAATCAAGGTGGGGGTCGGCAGCGATCCCCACATTTTTCGAAAGGCGGTCAAAGCTTGAACTACGATCCGAATGATCGCCGCAGTAACGGCGGTCGAGCAAATAATTCAAATCAAAATCGCCGTCCGATACAAAACCGGAGCGGCAACGGTGCGAAATATCCCGAAAATCGGCAGTCGCCTCAAAATTATCGTCAAAGCTCAAATCGGACGCAGGCTCCGAGGGGAAATGTTCCGCCGCGGACGACTCGTCAGCCCTATGACGACACCTTCGACCGTCTTCCGCCGGTGAGACACCGTTCGCGAAGGGCGGCAAAGCGCGCGGCGGCTCTTGTCGTTCTCAGCGCGGTCATCCTCGTCATGCTGCTGATCTCGATGATAATCTTCCTGACCCGCTGTGCGACCGGCGAGACCTTCAAGCCGAGCGATACGACTACCGAGGAGATAACGACCGAGCCTCAAAGCTCCGAGCCGATCGAGACCGACCCCGTGACGACCGAGCCCGAAACGACGGCTCTCGACGAAAAGTACAAATATGTGTCCTGCGGACTCGATGAGCTTCACTCGGGCTATCAGATACTTGTAAATTATCAGAACGCCTTTGTCTTCGACAGCAGCGATTTCGTGATAAAGACCTTCTACGGCAACAAAAACAAATCGTACAAGGTTCGCGATACGCTCGTCTCGTTTGACAAATCCGCGATGACCCGCTTCAACGACATGATGGAGGCGTTTGACACCGATACCGGAAAGCACGATATCCTCGTCAACAGCTCCTATCGAACCTACGAGGAGCAGGAGGAGATATATCAGCTCAAGGTCGATCAGTACAGCGAGGAGTACGCTTCGATGTTCGTTGCGATCCCGGGCTACAGTGAGCATCACACCGGACTTGCGGTCGATCTCACGATATACACCGACAAAAACGAGTCGATGACCTTCACCGACAATCCCGATTATACCGCGTGGATGGCAGCAAACGCGCACAAGTTCGGCTTCATATTGAGATATCCGTCCGACAAGACCGATATAACCAAGATCGGCTACGAGGATTGGCACTATCGCTATGTC
>CAYRKS010000331.1:0-1737 GCA_964424855.1 uncultured Lachnospiraceae bacterium | reverse complement strand
GGCTATGGCGTGGCAAAACGAGCATATCGCGATAGGCTTCATCGGCGCGGCGGGCTCGGGAAAGACCTGCCTGATAACCGCGATACTTTCAAAGCTGCTCGAGACCTCCAAGCTGGTCGATGGCGACAAATCGGGCGAGGTACACACCTGCCTCACCGCCTATGAGGCGAACCGTGAGCTTCCGAAGACCGAGCTCGAGGGTCGAAACAGCTTCAACGCGACGGTCGTATGCGGAGACAAGCTGATAACTCTGGTCGATATCTCGGGCGAATGCTTCGACCTTGCGACCGGAAAATTTTACAAAAATGTAGCGAGCAATCATTTCAGGATGATCCGCATATGCCGATGCTATGTCCTTTGCCTCGATCCGAAGAATCTTATTTACAGCGGCAAGGGACTTGCGGCGCAGTCGGTAGGAGAATTTATCGATTATCTGCGCTCGGGAAGCCTCGGCTATGCCGCTCCGGTGCTATTGACGATGACAAAATGCGACTGCGATGCCCCGGATTTTGAGTGCTACGACCTCGATGCTATCGAGAGCGAGGATGAAGCCGAGTCTCGCTTTGAGCTTTTTCTCGAGCGAAGCGACAAGCTGATAGCAAAGAATTATCCATCATTTTATACGAATGTCCGTGAGCGTACCTATACCGCCTCGGCAGTCACCTCGGCTTACGGCTGTGTTCCGATACCCGATGAGCATGACATCCCGGGGATCGCAAAGCTTCGTGAGACCTATAAGAGCCTTTCGCTCTATCTCACCGAGGACGGACGCTATTATGTCAGCCCGGATGAATATCGCGACGATTATCTCGTACCGAAGAATCCCGCCGGACAGTATTATGTGGTCAAGGCTACCGAGAACGGCAGAAAATACATATTTGACCCGTCAAAGGAGGATTCCGCGCTCGGGCTTCACAAGCTTTCCGAGCTGAGATTCATTCCGAACGACCCAACGCGAATAAATAAGGCGAGCGGACGGATCTTCGAGGGCGGCGATTTTGAAGCCGAGCCGAAGCCGCGCAATATAAGCGTGATACTCGAATGGCTGCTGAGAGTATGCGGCGCACGCAGAATATTCTACAGTGAGTTTGACGAGGCGAGCGGAGTATCGAAAAACTGCGAATACAAGCTGAGATCGAACGATCGCTGGTCGCGCGAGGACGCGAAGACCTCAAAGCCAAAGCTCGCCTCCTGCGCCTGCACGCTCTTCAACAATCCGACCGAGCTTGATCGTTGGAGCGACGAATACGCCAAGAACAGCGGCTCGAGAATGCTCATGGGTCTGTTCGACAAGCTCGGCTTCAACGCCGGAGTCGATCGTATGCTCGGCACTGTAAAGCGCAAGGGACAGTCGTGAGCGAAAACGGCTGTGATATATCATTTGATAACCGATGTTATCAAAATAAGAGGTTTATATCATGAATGATAACATGAATAACAAAATAAACGCGAACACTGTGAAAGCCGAGAAGAGTGAATATTGCTGCCTCATCGGGCGCGACAGTCGCGACAACGAGCAGCGTGAGCTTTCGCCAGGAACGAGCAGAATGTTTTCCGAGGTGCTGCACACGCTCAATTATACAAGCTTTCTCTTGAAGGTGCGCGATACCTTCCTCGATATTGAGCGAGGCGAGAGCTTTTACGAGCATACCGTTCAGCCGAAGACCTTCTTTTACTGTCCGATGACCCTTTCGGACGAGCGTTCGGGAACACGCTCCGAGGCGGCGGCGGTCTGGG
>CAYRKS010000330.1:0-1739 GCA_964424855.1 uncultured Lachnospiraceae bacterium | reverse complement strand
CCGAGAAGCCTTGCAAGCTCGGGATTTTTCGAGCTTATCGGTATTCGTGCGTCAAGCACCTCGATCACTATATCGACGAGCGGAAGGCATTCGGTTATCAGCCTTCGTGTTTTCGCCATGTGACCGGGGAACCATTGTATTACATTTGATGGCATTTGTTTCTCCTTAAATCGAGTGAAGCGTGTCGGTCAATCGACAAAGCCGAATTCGGTTATCGGTGCGAGTCTCAATATGAGTCGTCCGAAAATGAAGCGGGTATCGACACAGCCGATCTGAGAGCCTCGGCTGTCGTTTGAATGGTTGCGGTTGTCTCCCATGACGAAGACCATTCCCTCGGGAACGGTCAGCGGGAACTGAACGTCTCCCTTTCGCATCGGGTAGTCCTCCTCGAAGTTCACATACGACTCGTCGAGCACCTCGCCGTCAACCGTTACCGTCCAGCTGTCAAAGTCGATATCGACCACCTGACCCTCGGTCGCGATGACGCGCTTTACTATTCCGCCCGAAATGCCGCTGTCGGGCGACTGGAAGACAACGATGTCGTTCTGCTTCGGGGTATAGAAAAGGCGGCTGACGAGCAGAGTGTCTCGGTGCTGAAGGGTCTGGTTCATCGACGGACCGTCAACGTATGCTATCCGCCCGATAAAGGTAAAGACGATGAGTATCGCGGTTATTATTCCGACGAGCATTTCAACCCATTCGTAGACCTCTCGAGCCGGCTTCAGCGGGTCGGGAGCTGCCGCGACGGCTTCGCCGCTTGCCTCGGTGATCTCGGAAACTGTGCTGTCGGCGGCTTCGTTCGCAGCATTCGCGGCGTTCGTATCGTTTACGGCACTTGAAGGCTCGGCTTCGCGGCTTTCTTTTATTTCGTTTTCGTCCATAGCTTGTTCCGCTTTCGAGTGAAAGCTTCCTTTCTGCTCCTTGGAGCGGGGATATTTATTTTTCGATCATGTAGGAGAGGAGATCGTAGCCGTTGGGGATGTAAAGCTCCTTCTTTTCGCACTCCGCCTCGGTGAAGGTCTCGACTCCGCTTTCGGTTTTGCTCGAGGAATAGATCATGAAGGGGACGGGCTCGCTCGAATGTGTGCGCAGAGCGAGAGGTGTGGGATGATCGGGGAGGATCATGATCTTGAAGTCCTCTCCGGTCGATTTGAGATAGTCATAGACCGGCTTCAATATAAGCTCATCGATCCTTTCGATCGATATGACCTTGTTCTCGATCTCGGCGCGGTGTCCGCACTCATCGGGAGCTTCGACATGGATGTAGACGAAATCGTATTCGTTCTCAAAGGCATCGATCGCCGCGTCCGCCTTTCCGCTCCAGTTGGTATGGACATTTCCGGTCGCACCCTCGACATCGATCGAACGAAGACCCGCGCAGAGTCCAATGCCCTTTATGAGATCGACCGCCGAGATGACTGCTCCGCGAAGCCCCCATTTCTCGTAGAAGCTCGGGAGAGCGGGCTTCTTCCCGGGACTCCAGAGCCAGATCGAGTTCGCGGGGCGAAGTCCGCGTGCGCGGCGTGCCTCGTTTATCGGGTGATGCTCGAGGATATCCCAGCTTGCCTTCATGAGATCATAGAAGGGCTTTCCGTCCTCGCCCTTCGGGAGATAGTCGGTTATCTTCCGACCGAGGATATCGTGCGGGCGCATGAAATTGTATTCGGACGGGGTGTTCTGCCAGATCATGCAGTGACGATAGCTCACGCCGGTGTAGAAGTGGCGGTATTCGGTGCCGA
>CAYRKS010000329.1:0-1741 GCA_964424855.1 uncultured Lachnospiraceae bacterium | reverse complement strand
AGATCAAGGAGTTCTGCCGCACCCATATGGCAAAGCACAAGACCCCGAGATATGTCCGTTTCGTCGATCACTTCCCGATGAACGCTGCCGGAAAGATACTCAAGTACAAGATGCGCGACGAGGCAGTCGAGTACCTCAAGCTTCAGGATGCCGCAAGTATAGTTACTGCGTAACTGTTTCACCGCGTGACTGTTTCACAACGTGACTGTTTCACTGTGTGAATGCTTTACGGCGAAAACCGCTTCGCGGCTGCGGGGGTGACCGCTTAACCGCTTATACGTTCGATTTTTCAAATATTTCTCCCGAGCTTGAGCCTTGCTCTCGCTCGGGAGATTCTTTTGCGTAATATCGAATTTTATATCGAAAAAATCGGCTGTATATATTGACATTTGCCAATTTATGTGGTATACTATTATGTGAGGAAAGTGACTGAAAATCAGTCCCGATCCGAAATATCAAAAAAGTATTTTTCAAGGCAGGAATGGATATACAGCTAAAAAAGCAAAGCCTTCAAGCTGTATTTTGCGACTGCATCGCGGTTTTGCGACCGCGCTACGACTGCGCAAACCGCCCCAAAAAAGAAAGGAAGCTTTTGCTTCGCAAAAGCAATGGTGTTAAAAAATGGCAACACTCAAGATAATGACATACAATCTTCGCACGATCACTCCCGATGACGGTATCAACTATTTCCCGAACCGTTGCCCGCTGATAAGTGAGCGTCTCCCGAAGTATTCGCCCGATGTCATCGGCTTCCAGGAGGTTCAGCCCTGTATGTACGAGTGGCTTATCGATAACCTCCCCGATTATTACGTCGTCGGCGGCGGACGCGGATCCAAGCGCGACAACGAGGCGGTCTGCATCGCCTTCAAGAAGACCGAGTTCACCCTTTGCGACTGCGAGACCTTCTGGCTCTCCGCGACTCCCGATATCCCCGGCACACGCTATTCGGGTGACCAGTCGGGTTGCCCGCGTATCTGCACTCAGGTAACGCTCAAGCCCAAGAACGGCGATCCCTTCCGCGTTTATAACGTACATACCGACCACATCGGACACGTTGCGCGCGTTCTCGCCGCAAACCAGGTGCTTCAGAAGATCAGCTCGGACAATCAGCGCACCAAGATGAAGCTCTTCGTCACGGGCGACTTCAACGCCGAGCCGGACGATCTCTGCATCACGACCATGACCAATTACGGCGGCACTCCGATCGTCGATCTCACCGCAAATGTCGGTCTCACCTTCCACGACTATGGCAGATGCTTTGAGAAGAACCACAAGATCGACTACATCTTCGCCGATGCCGACACCAAGTGCATCTCCTGCGAAAAGCTCACCGACGAGAAGGACGGAGTTTATCTCTCGGATCACTATCCGGTAATGGCGACGGTCGAGCTTTGAGCCGAATCGACTCACTTCGACGCTTATATAAATTTTTCTCAGGTTCCCGGATTTTTTTAAAAAACCGGGAACTTTTCTGAAATATATGCGTCTATATAAGTAAGAAAAATCCTAAGGAGGAAATATGCTGAAAGCAACAGATGTCAAAAAAGCGATGGTCGGCGGAAATGCTCTCTCGGACACGGGCGGCTCTCCCAAAAGGGCGAAAAAGCCGCGCGGCGAGAAGGAAAGCTCAAAGCTTTCGCGCGTGAAGCGAGCCGAAAGGCGGACGGTCGGATTGTTTTTACTCCCGAGCCTTTTGGGACGGCTCGTATTTTACATACTGCCGTTCATAGTCATTATCTTT
>CAYRKS010000328.1:0-1752 GCA_964424855.1 uncultured Lachnospiraceae bacterium | reverse complement strand
GTGCTGTGACGCGCGATTAACTGCTCCAGCTCGTAGAGGAAAAGGGTCAAGAGATGCTTTTTTCTTATCTCGTCAAGAGCCTCGCGGCGATTTTCCGACAGATCCTCGCTCGAAAGCGGCGCATATTCCCCGCTGTACTCCTTCATCGTATTGTTGTTCGTCTGCTTGATCGTTCCGAAATAGCGCAGGAGCAGTCTTGCATATTCGTTCAGCCGCGCAAGCTCCTCGGGCATAAGCTCGAAGGCAAAATATCCGTGCGGAAACGGAGCGACCTCCCCTCCGATGTAGGAACGGTCGATCGAAAAGCAGTAGCGAGTGTAGGCGGTCGAATTCACGTTGAGCTGCTCGTGTATAGCCCCGGCGGGATAGATTATCAGATACGGTGCCTTGAGATTCACCGCAACACCCTCGCAAATGCTGACCGACTGCCCCTCGCACGCCAGCATGATCTCTGCGGTATCGTGAAAATGCAGAGGCGCATCAAAGGATTTGCTGCTGTTATCAAATTTGCAAAGGTCGATGGAAAACGGTTTTACGTTAGTCGGCATAGTTCATCCCTCCCGATAGCTCATGCCACGGCTCTTTACCGCGCGGCGGTGTTTTTTTCGATAATAATATCGCTCACCTCTATTATATCATCCGAGCTGCCGTCTGTCAAGGCATTTCCGAAAAAAAAGCACACGCATATAATTGTCCGATTTTGATATCGAACAATCCGATTCAATATTGCATTTTTCTTGTATATGATGTATAATTTATACATGAACATCGATCGGTTCAAAAAAATTCATGCGAGGTTATTGAAATGAAAAACAAAAAAGCGATAGCACAGCTTCTGCTTCTTAGCCTTTTTGCCTCTATGGTATCCTGCGGTTCGCAGGGTGAGACTGATGTTACCGACGGCTTCGACTCGTCCGATAATACAACCGTCTCGGAGGTAAGCGAGTATGTAAAGCCCGATGTGAGCTTCGGCGGCGAGACCGTTTACGTCGCGACTCACCAGTGGTCCACTCCGTGGCAGATCGGAAGCTACGACCATGTCTCCGAATATGAGGAAAATGCCGATGTCATAAACGACGCACTTGTAAAGCGTACTCGCAAGATCGAGGAGGAGCTTGATGTGCATCTCAAGTCCTATCCGATCGCCGAGCGCAATAAGCCTACCGAATTTACCAACGCAGTCGCTTCGGGCGACGATGAATTCGCCTTCGGACTTATCATGTCCTGCGCAATGCCGACTCTGCTCGGAACCGAAGGAACGATCATCGACCTCAACACCGTTCCTAACCTCGATTTTTCGCATTCGTGGTGGAACGACAACGCGGTCGAGGAGATGAACCTCTTCGGCGTACAGTACGCGGCACTGGGCGATATCTGCCTCTACGCAAAGGGTAGCCCGATCGTAACCTACTTCAACAAGCAGCTCGTCGAGGACAACAAGCTCGATGATCCCTATGAGCTGGTCGAAAGCGGAAAATGGACGCTCGACAAGATGATCGAGATGGCGACCGATGTCGCACGCGATGTTGACGGCGGCGGAGAGATCGACGAAAACTATATTCTCGGCTTCACCTGCGAATACGACACGCAGATATATCTTCTCACCGGCGCGGGAGTCAGATTCTCAACGCACGATGACAACGAGATCAAGATCACCGTCATGAACGAAAAGTCGATCAATACCCTCGAAAAGGTAGTCGAGCTTTTGCACAACAAGCGTGTCAGCGCGATCTCGCAGGACTATCAAAAGAC
>CAYRKS010000327.1:0-1763 GCA_964424855.1 uncultured Lachnospiraceae bacterium | reverse complement strand
CTGCAAGTCACTCAGCGTTGTCGGCAGTGACGAGTCGCTGCTCGAGGCATATCTCGACCCGACGATAGAGAATTCCGGCTCGTATGCCTCATCGATGGGCATAGTCCACCGCTTTGAATATCCCGAGAATTTCAAGCTGACTCCGATGCTTGAGGTGAAGCTCGGTATCACGACCGAAAATTCGGTCGAGACTGTCGGAGCAAGGCTGATACTGACCTCGGGAGAGGCGCGCTTTGAAGCACTTCTCGAGCTTACTCCGGGCGAAATGCAGACCTGCTACATCGATATGAGCGATTTTTCGGGGATACGCGACATTGACGGAATTCAGCTGCTCGTTGATGGCTCGATCGGTCCCGCGACGCTCTCGCTCGCCCATATAAACGGGCTTTCGCGTGATTACAACGATGAATCGCTCGAGAGCGTCATAGCCGATGAGCGGATGAAAAAGCGCACTCCCGAGCTTGAGGACAGCTATCGAAGCTACATCTGGGTCGGCGGCGGAGTTATCGTCGGAGCGGCTACCGTTTTGACCGTGATGCTGCTCAGTCGCAAAAAGGAGGAGAACGATGAATAAGTACAAGCTCATCGGGACTCTTATCGCGACGGCTCTGCTCATCGCCTCTCTGCTTCTGCGCGGGAGCGGCGCGGAAATCTCACAGCTCGCGCTTCCTCTGCTCTGTCTCGGAGCATGGGTGCTGGTGCTGTTCGATACGATAGCTTATCGCTCCTCCAAGGGGAAGCTCGAGAATATGCCGCCGATGGCTCGAAGGACCGAGCTCATGCGCCTTGTCGCGCTCTATGTGATCTCGAGCCTTATCAGCATCGGAGCGATCATAAATCTCATCTCGGGATGAAAAAATCGAAAAAGCAAATCCCGCGGAAATTCGGGAGACTTTATAAATTAAAATCATTTAGGCGATCCCACCTGTGAGTCGGACGCCGGGAAAGGTATGGTAAAAAATTATGTCAGCAGCAAACGGAGCTTATATGTCACGCGGAGTTTCCGCAACTAAGGATGAGGTACACAGCGCGATAAAGAAGCAGGACAAGGGCGAATTTGCCGGTGCCTTCTGCAAGATAATCGCCGATCCCGCCGGAGACCCGGCGTACTGTGCGGCTATGCACGCCGACGGTGCGGGAACGAAATCCTCGCTCGCCTATATCAAGTACAAGGAGACCGGAGACCTTTCGGCTCTTTACAACATCGCTCAGGACTCGGTGGTTATGAACGTTGACGACCTGCTCTGCATCGGTGCGACCGACGGCTTCATCCTTTCGAACACCATCGGACGCAACGCTCACCGTGTCGGCGGCGAGGCTATAAAGGCGGTCATCGAGGGCTACACCGATTTCTGTGAGCTGCTTCGCTCCTACGGTGTCGGCATAACCATGTCGGGCGGCGAGACCGCAGACGTTGGTGACCTCGTAAACACTCTCATCGTCGATTCTACCTTCTTTGTCCGCATGAAGCGTTCGGATGTCATAGACTGCGACAATATAAAGCCGGGCGACGTTATCGTCGGACTCGCTTCCTTCGGACAGGCAAGCTATGAAAAGAGCTACAACGCCGGAATGGGCTCGAACGGACTCACCGCCGCAAGACATCTTCTCCTTTCGCACGACTATGCCGCAAAGTACCCCGAGACCTATTCGGCTACCATAGACGATTCCAAGGTCTACTGCGGAGGCTACAAGGTCGATGATATCCTTCCCGGAACCGATGTCAAGGTCGTTGACGCGATCCTCTCCCCGACCCGCACCTA
>CAYRKS010000326.1:0-1764 GCA_964424855.1 uncultured Lachnospiraceae bacterium | reverse complement strand
ACCATGATTGAGAAGGAACTCAAGCAGCAGATCATTGCTGAGAACAAGCTCAGCGACAACGACACCGGATCCCCTGAGGTTCAGATCGCGATCCTCACGAACCGCATCAATTCGCTCAACGCGCATCTTAAGAACAACCCGAAGGATCACCACAGCCGCCGCGGTCTTCTGAAGATGGTCGGTCACAGAAGAAATCTTCTCGGCTACCTCCAGAAGAAGGACATCAACCGTTACCGCGCTATCGTTGAAAAGCTCGGTCTCAGAAAGTAATTTCTGCGCTCGTTTTTCAAAAAATGGCGTGCCGGCGGACGGGCTCATACCTCGTCCGTCGGCTCGGTAAAAAGCTCCGCGGCTTCGCAAGCTCAGCGGCATGACGAAAAAGCCGAGCTGCTTTTCTCGTCGCAACCGATCCCGGAAGAAGCCCTCGCTTCATGGGTCAGCATTTACAAACCTCCCCGATCACCTCGCACCCGCTTCGGAGGCGTTTGTAAGTGCTAAGCCAAAAGCAGCGTTTCTTCCGGCAGAAAAAATATTTTACTACAGGAGGAACGAAAATGTTCGAAAATTACAAGGTATTCAACTACACACTTGCCGGTCGTCCGCTCGTTGTCGAGACCGGTAAGCTCGCAGGACTTGCAAACGGCTCCTGCCTCGTCCGCTACGGCGAAACCGTTATCCTCGCCTGCGCGACCGCTTCCGCAAAGCCGCGTGACGGTATCGATTTCCTGCCGCTCTCGGTAGATTTCGAGGAGAAGATGTACGCTGTCGGAAAGATCCCCGGCGGCTATCTCAAGCGTGAGGGCAAGCCCTCCGAGAAGGCGATCCTCACCTCGCGTGTCATCGACCGCCCGATCCGTCCTCTCTTCCCGAAGGACCTCAGAAACGATGTAAACCTCTCGCTCACCGTGCTTTCGGTCGATAACGACTGCTCGCCCGAGATCACCGCGATGATCGGCGCATCCATCGCTCTCTCGATCTCGGATATTCCGTGGAACGGCCCGATCGGCGGCGTTTTCATGGGTCTCGTTGACGGCGAATATGTCATCAACCCCGACTCCGAGCAGCGCGCACACTCCGATCTCCAGCTCACCGTTGCCGCTTCGGCAAACAAGGTCGTAATGATCGAGGCGGGCGCAAATCAGGTCTCGGATTCTCAGATGTTCGAGGCTATCATGATCGCTCACGAGGAGATCAAGCGTCTCGTCAAGTTCATCGATTCGATCGTTGCCGAGATCGGCAAGCCCAAGTTCACCTACGAGTCGGGCGAGCTTGATCACGATATGTTCGACAAGATCTTCGCCTTCTGCGAGAAGGACGTTATGAACGCGCTCGACACCGACGACAAGAATGTCCGCGATGAGCGTATGCTTCCGATCCAGGACGCTATCATGGCGACCTTCGGTGAGGAATATCCCGACCTTGAGGTCGTTTACCCCGAGCTCATCTACAAGATTCAGAAGAAGATCGTCCGTCGTTGGCTCCTCGAGGAGGGCAAGCGCGTTGACGGACGCAGAATGGACGAAATTCGTCCGCTCGCAGCCGAGGTCGGTCTGCTCCCCAGAACCCACGGCTCGGCAGTCTTCACCCGCGGTCAGACTCAGGTAATGACCATCGCGACCCTCGGTCCGATCTCGGACGCTCAGATGCTCGACGGCATCGACGAGGAGGAGTCGAAGCGTTATATGCACCACTACAATATGCCCGGCTATTCGACCGGTGAGGAAAAGGCTTCGCGCGGCGCAGGTCGTCGTGAGATCGGTCACG
>CAYRKS010000325.1:0-1764 GCA_964424855.1 uncultured Lachnospiraceae bacterium | reverse complement strand
GACCAGACGCTCGTTTTCGAATTTGACCACAAAGTCATTGCACTTCAGCTCGACCGCGGATTCGGGGCGGTTGGTATCGCCGACGAGTATCTCGAGCGTATCGGTCGGAGGGGTCTCGCCGCGCTTTACCCAATCGGTCGAGAGGGTCAGCCGTGCCCCGAGCCTTTCCTCTACCGCATTCGCAAGCCGTAACGCCGCTTTTGTCGTGCTGTCATCGGCGAGATCGGATCGAACGATGGTATAGGACTGCCAAGCCGTAAGCTCGGTGAGGCTGATCTCCTCCGAAGTCTTCGAGTCCGAGCAGCCGATAGTTGCCGACAACGCCGCGGTGAGCAGGATTGCAAAGAATATTCGTTTGAGCATACAGATGTAATTCCCTTCATAAAATTGATTGAACCTTCGCTTTTTATATATCATATCACATCACAAAGCGGAATTCCAGTACTGTATTTTAACTATCATCAACTTTTTTATGAATTATCGTGTTGTTTCTTTTGAACTCGCCCGGGCTGATGCCGTTGTGCTGCCTGAAGCGGCGGATGAAATAGCTCGTGTCGGAATATCCGACCGCCGCCGCGCACTCGGTGATACTCAGCTGCGGCTCGGTCAAAAGCAGCTGCTCGGCGAGTCCTATCCGCGTCGAGGTGATCAGCTCGGAGATCGTCATCCCAAGCTCACCTTTAACGACTCGGCAGAGGTGGCTGTGGCTGACATGGAGCGCGTCGGCGGCTCTGTAGGGCGAGATATCCTCGGGCAGCTGCTCCTCGATATACTCGCGAAGCTCGGCGATGAAGCGGCTGTCGCTCGAGCCTCGAAGGCTCGGAAGGAGCATTTCGCAGAGTATCGAATGCACCTCGAGGATGTTCGCGCGCATTTTGATCGATCGGAGCGGGTCGCGGGTCGCGAATATCTCCTCTCCGCGAAGGAGTGCCGCGCGAAGCGGCTCGATACGCTCTCCGCGAAGAATATAATCGCAGGTCGGACGCTTTTTTCGAAAAGCCGAGAGATATCTGAGATTCGACAGTGAAAGCTCGGGGGTATAGATGACCGCTTCGGTGTAGCCGTAGACCAGACCCGAAAAGCCCCACTGGGGCTCGTCATAGGTCGAATGTGTCATTCGCGGCGGTATTACCGCGACATCGCCCTCGGTAAGAGAAAAGCTCTCACCGTCGAGGGTCAGCTCGCGCCGACCGCTCTTTACATACAGTATCTCAAAGCATTCGTGCCAATGAAGCTCGCAAAAGCGCGGCTTTTCGCCCGATATTTCGCGCTCGGGCGGAGCTATTATCGAGAGATCGAAGTCCTCCTTGTCGCGTGTTCCGAAGCAGAGCTCGATGCTTCCCTTTATTCCCATTTCACACCTCCAAAGCAAGATGATAGATTTGTACTATTATGCGGTAGATATATTATAGCACATATTCCGAAAAAATGCTATAATATAATCGAATAATTTACAAATTCGAAAGGAATGAATAAAAATGACAGCTTCTCCGTTTCACGGCGCGAAATGGCTCGCGCCCGACATACCCTCTCCCTCGCCGGTGATCGTCCGCCGCTTCGACGCAAAAAAGGACGAGCGCGCGATGCTTACGCTCACCGGTCTCGGCTTTTTCGAGGCACGTCTCAACGGCAAAAAGCTCGGTGACGCGATGCTCTCGCCGACAGTTACCGACTACGAGCCGCGAGTCTTCACCAAGATAACCTATCCCTGCCGCGACCGCTTCACGCACAGGATATACTACAAGAGCTTTGAGCTTTCGGGAC
>CAYRKS010000324.1:0-1779 GCA_964424855.1 uncultured Lachnospiraceae bacterium | reverse complement strand
ATCATGAAGCCGATACCGCCGAAAATCATAAGAAACGGCATTATAAGATTCACCGCGGCAAAGGGGGTCTTTCCGACGACGTTGGAAACGAAAAAGCCATCGACCACGCCGTATATCGACGTGAAGATCATCATGATTATCGACGGTATGACAAAGCGTATCAGCCTTGTGTAGGTAAAATGATCCGAAAGCTGTATCGGATTTCTTCTTGTTCTCTCCATAAAAAAGTCACCTCTCAAATTAAAATCACAGCTCGATCTCGACCGAAGCGAGCAGACGCTTTATGTTACCCGAGAATATCGCGGTCTTTTCGTAGTCGGTCAGCATCGGATCGAGCAGCACTCCTCCGACATACATCGCCGGATTGCAGGTCGGATAGTCCGAGCCGAAGATTATTCGATCCGCCCCAAGCTCATCTATGGCGCGGCGAAGCATACCGTGCCTGAACATTCCGTAGCCCGAAAGGTCGAGCAGACAGTTTTCGCTCTTTTTTATGCGGTTTATGTGGCGCATGAATTCGCCGTATTCGCCCGGGTGCGCAAAAATGAATTTCGTGTCGGGATGACGCTCGACCATTCGATCCATTTCATCCTCGCCCATCGAATGCAGACTGACGAGCATATTTTTCTCGGTGATATGATCGAGAAGACGCGAAAAATCCGCTCTGGAATAGTCGCTCCAGCCCTGCATATAGGGTACGAGCTCACCGATTATGCGAACACCCTCGTCGTAATATTTGTCGATCTCGGCGATCGATTCGTCGATGTGATCGGGATGTACCATTATTCCCGGAATGTAAAAGCCTCCGAGCTTTTTCGAAAGCTCGAGCGCGGCGCGGTTCGACAGCAGCATCGCTTCAAGCCCCGAGTGTGCCTTGTCGGCGCGGACTATCGCAGAGCCGCATATTTTCGATACTCCCACCGCCTTGAGGTCGCGAACGATGTTTTCGACCGACATATCGCAATGCTCCGCGTGCGGACAGATATTTTCGGCACCAAAGCCGAATGGATGCGTGTGAAAATCGATTATCTCAAAGCTGTTCATTAAATGTCACTCCTTCTTAAATGTATATGTTTATCGTTTTTTGTTTCTCCACCACTTCACAGTGTGGAATTTGTAGTTTTTCAAAATCGCAGTGCAAATTTTCTCCCGATTGGCAACGCCGAATTCGGGTCATTGACCCGAATAGGAGAAAAAACCTTTGGATCACGCAGAAACGCGGAAGTTTTGATCCGATCGGCGGCAGCCGAATTTCGGTCATTGACCAAAATAGGAGGAAACCTCGTCGGATTTCGCAGAGACTTGGAAGTTTTACTCCGATCTGCGATAGCCGAATTTCGGTCATTGACCAAAATAGGAGTAAAACTTCTTTAGTTGGTAAAAGCCAAAGGCTTTTACCAACTATTTTACATCTCCTCCGCCTGCTTTATATACAGATGACCGTAGTCGGTGATGTAACGCTTTCTCGCCTCGAGATTGTCTCCGAGCAGAGTGTCGAATATCCGTGCAGTCTCCTCCGCATCTGTCGGTGTCACCTGGATCAGCCGCCGCGTCTCGGGGTTCATCGTCGTCTCCCACATCATGCTCGGCTCGTTTTCACCGAGTCCCTTCGACCGCTGGAGCGTGTACTTCGCATTTCCCAGCTTTTTTACGATGTCGAGCTTCTCCTGCTCGTTGAAGGCAAAGTAGGTCTTGTCCTTGCAGGTTATCTCAAAGAGCGGCGACTCCGCGATGTATATCTTCCCTTCCTTGATCAGAGTCGGAAGCAGACGGTAGAAC
>CAYRKS010000323.1:0-1800 GCA_964424855.1 uncultured Lachnospiraceae bacterium | reverse complement strand
TGCTCAAGATGACCGACACACCGATCACTCTTGCGGATGCCGGAGTAACTCGCGAGATGTACGAGGAGTTCAAGCCTGCTATCATAGAGGCTGCGCTTAAGGATGCCTGCACTGCGACAAATCCCCGCAAGATGACTGCCGAGGGAGTCGAAGAGATCCTCTCGAAGCTTCTTTAATAAAAACAAAACGAAAACAGTCCCGAGCGGGAGCTATCCCGCGAAGGACTGTTTTTTGTGTTAAAATTATTAGGGTATTCTATCAGTCGAGTATTTCAGCAGCTATCTGCACCGCAGCCGCACGGGTCATTACAGCATAGGGCGCAAGACTGAGCTGACCGTTTACCGAAGCTCCGCGCATTATCCCATCGAGCCTGAGTGCCTCCATAGACGGTGCAGCCCATGCGGGAACGCTTTGATCGGTCGAGAGGGTCGCTATGCTGTCGTCGGTTTCGATACCCATCAGACGTGCGACTATGACCGCCGCTTCGGCACGGGTTATCTGATTGTTCGGGCAGAAGCATAGTCCGCTCTCGGTCTCGATCCCGGAGATGATTCCGAGCATATCAGCCATAGCGACGCTGCCCTTGTATTTTTCGGGGATCGAGCTGTCATCCGCAAAGCCGGTATTCCGAGTTGAAAAATCGCGGTAGCCTGCGGCGTTCATCGCGAGCTCGAGAAATTCCGCGCGGCTCATCGGTTCATCGGGATAAAAGCAGCTGTCATTTTCCGATATACCGCCGGCTTCGAGTATGCCTGCGCGTCTGCATTTTATCGCCGCGGCGTTTGCCCAGTGTCCGTTGAGATCGGTAAATATCTCGTCCGAAGTCACGTCGTCAACCGTGAGCGAGACCTTTACCGTGTTCGACACCGCGCCGTATTTATCGACAGCACGGACACTGAAGCTGTCGCGCCCGATGTGATCTGAGCTCGGCGTGTAGGAATAATATCCGAGCTTTGGGTCTGAAAGCTCAAGCGTTCCGTGCTCGGGATAGGCTGTGATCTCGAGCGTCAGCTCGTCACCGTCGGGATCCTCGGCGCGGATAGTGCCGAGGGCGGTTATTCCCGAAAAAACACCGCTTGTCACTGCCTCGGGCTGAGCTATTACGGGAGGAGAATTTATCCTTCCGAGTGCGAATACCTCGCAGGTGTATTCGACTCCGAAGCGACTTTCACCGACGCAGAAGCCGAAGCTCGTCTCAAGCTCACCCTTTCGGTTCGGTACAAATCGTAGCGCGGCGAGATTTTTTTCCGAGATCGTTTGTCCCGAATAAACCTCGAGTGCGCCGAGCTTCAGAATCCCGTCCTCACGCGGCGGGAGCGAGGTCACGGTTATTTTCGAAACTCGATCGAGCTCGAGCCCCTGTGCGAAGTCCTCGGCGCAAAAGCGCAGCTCTGCGCCTGCCGTACCGGTCTTTTTTATGCTGTATCGATTTGCTATGACCTGAAGACCGGGAGATATGAGCGCGTCATCCGCTTTGATCGGTGACAACGCCGTAAAAAGTGTCACTGCGGCGACTGCCGCCTTTATGATAAGCTTCATTTTGATTACCTCCTTGAAGAAGCCGTCTACGCCGATATTCTTGACCTGCGCGGGTAAGCTTATGCACAAAAAGAATATTTTCTCAGGAGAAAAAAGGCAGCTTGGAGATAAAAAAATTTAGGAATTTTCGATTTTATTTGAATTTTCTATTGCAATTCGAGCCGAAATGGTGTATAATATATATGCAGTTTACACCGAGACTGCAAAATATTCAACGAAAGGAGCTGGTGTTAAAATGATCAAATACAAGGTGATTTTGGC
>CAYRKS010000322.1:0-1817 GCA_964424855.1 uncultured Lachnospiraceae bacterium | reverse complement strand
TATTCTACTGCTCCCACGTTTGCCTTTGTTTGGTAAAGCAAATCGGAGCTTTCGTAGTCCGCCTGTACCTTGTATTACATCTCCGGCTTGTGGATTGGTTAAAAGCATTTCTTGCAGAGCTTGCAAGTCATCATCTGTTAAATTCATTTCTTTCCAAGCCTTATCAAACACAGGCATCATTACAAATTCTCTTTTCATAGTATCACCTGATTTCAATAACATTATACCCTATTTAATAGGGGTTGTCAATGGTTTTTGCAAAATTTATCTTTTTGTTGAAAAGTTTTTTAAAAAGCTTATGAACACATATTTTGCAAGAAGGCAACCTGAAAAGATTGCCTTCTGCGATTAGATGGAGTTTACTTTACCCAATTTTCAGCATCAGCATTTGCTACGCCAAGATGAGTATTGGCTGCTTCCATAATTGAGTAATAAGCCCAATGAGAATTGTTCTTTAAGTCTGTGAACTTATTGAGAGTTGATACATTCTTATTGATATAATCCTCGTCAGGAACTCTGTTAGTTGCGTGATTTGTTACTGTAACAACTTCAGCTCTTGTGATGTTGTTATCGCCCTTGAAGGTTCCGTCTGCATAACCATTGAGCCAACCGATATGTTTTGCATAAGCAATATCTGTGTATGCCCAATAGCTCTTTGTAAGGTCAGTATAGTTTACTGTGTAACCACTCTTTTTAACATCGTTAAAGAGGTCATAATAGCGAACTGCCATTGTTACAAATTCAGCTCTTGTTACTGCATCATTAGGTCTGAATGTTCCGTCAGAATAACCCTTAATGATGTCATACTTTTCAAGATAACCGATATATCCGTATGCCCAATCAGTAGAAGGTACATCAGAGAATGTTGCTTTGCCCGATACAGTTTCGCCCTTTTCCTCGGCGATAAGTCTTGCAAAGATTGCGGCAGCTTCGCTTCTTGTCATATCGTTATCAGGTCTAAACGAGCCATCGTTATAACCGAAGATATATGCCTTGTGTTCTTTGCCCGGAAGAATGATAATACCATTTTCATCTGTTGTTCCGGTTACTTCGTTACCTTTCTTGTCTTTCAAAACAACGGGGTAATCTGCTTTTGCTTTAGAGCCGGAAGTTACTGTAATTGTGTAGTAATTATCATCTTCAAGAAGATTCTTGCCCGTAGGAAGTGTAAGCGTTGCCTTTGTGCTTGTTACCGACCTTGTAACAGATACGGTCTTTCCGTCCTTGTCAACAATTTTAACAGAAGTAGAAACATAGGAGCCTCCTCCGCCGCCACCGCCGGATGAAGGTCTTGACGAACCACCGCCACCACCACCGGATGACTTAACGGGAAGTGTTACTTTTCCGTTTGCATCGGTTGTGCCTGACTTAGATGTAGTCTTATCATTGATGGTTACAGATACACCCTTAACTGCTTTATCTTCATTATCAGTTACAGTAACAGTTGTCTGATTTGATGTAGTAAGAGTATGTGTTTCAGGAAGTGTAACAGATACCTTTCCGTCCACGATTTTAACAAGTGCATCACCGATAACACCCTTTGTATCGTTTACAACAACCTTGTATTCTGTCTTTACATCTTCGTGATTTTCGCCTTCGCCCGGCTTTGTTTCTTCAATACCGGAGTTGCCTTCGTTATCGGTTACATCTTCATTAAGCGGAGGGAATACAATCTTGCCGTTAGCATCTGTAATGCCGCTTAAAGTTTTTGCAACGGCAGCTTCGGTCTGAGTGTCTGATTCTTAATCAGAATCTTCGTCAGTTTCGGTCTGTTCAGAGTTTTCGCCTTCGGTGTTTGTATCTTCTACAACATCTTC
>CAYRKS010000321.1:441-1834 GCA_964424855.1 uncultured Lachnospiraceae bacterium | reverse complement strand
TCATAACTCTCGTCCTCAACGATGACGGTGAGGTCATGTTCCACTGGGGTATGCGTGATTTCTCGAAGACTCCCGACCGCGACGAGATAATCGATTTCGTTGCAAAGCTCCAGTCGTGGCACAAGAAGCTCCCCGAGCTTTTCAAGGATTCCGAGATGATAAAGCCGCTTGCCTACGAGACCGACGAGATCAAGCTCGAAATGCGCGACGTTCCCGCAGGCTACGAGCTTGCCGTACTCTCGACCGCATGGAAGGTTGGAGACAAAAAGCTCCAGCTCCTTGCAAACTGGACTCACGAGGAGCGTGTCTGCCGCTTTGCCGACGGACGCGAGCTTACGATCCCGGCTCTCTCTGTAGAATCGATCGAGCTCTGATCCGAGAATAAAGCGAAAAGCAAACAATATGAAAGCACTCCCCTGTGGATAACACCTCGGGGGAGTGCCGCATTTTTATGCTCTGAGTCTTCGCTCGTAGAAATACAGACCGTTTTCGGGGGATATCTCGCCGGTGCAGGTAAAATCCATTGCCTCCCAAAAGGGCTTTCCGGTGACCGGATCGGCGGTGAGATAGACAAGCTTTGCGCCGTCCGCGATAAACAGTGCTTCGAGACGCTCGAGCATCAGCCGTCCGAAGCCCCTTCGCCGAGCCTCGGGCTTTATGTAAAATTCCATTATGTAGGCACAGCCGGGGCGGATATAGCCCTTTTGTCCCTCATGATCGACCTTTCCGAACAGAAATCCGAGCTCCTCGCCATTGTAAAAGCAGAGCTCGAGATGACGGTCGGGGTCGCCCTGTGAGGCAATTATGCTGTCGATCCATTTTTGTTGGTATTTTTCGGGCAGAGGACGCTTGCTGTGGAGATTCATCTCGTTTATATAATCGCGCATCAGCGCGGAAAAGCTTTCGCGTAAGGCTTTTGCCGATTTTTCGTCGCTGTCCTTCGGCACGGTCGAAAAGGTGAGCTTTTCGTTCATTTTATATTGTCCTCAGCCGCATAAGCGCGGCTGACCTTTATTTATTATTTTTCGTTCAGATAAGCTGTGCGTGATCGACCGAAAACGCAAAAAGCCCTTCAAGCTTCGAAGGGCTTTTTGACATTCAATTAAAGATCGTACTTATCAACGACGTTTTCAAAGGTATCGACGAAGCTGTCCGAGCCGCTCTTGGGAGCCTCGGCAGTGCTGCTTTCGGTCTTTTCCTCGACAGTCTCGGTATTTTCCTCAACGATTTCGACTGCCTCGACGGTCTCGGTCTTCGGAGCGGGAGTCTCGACCCTTGCGCCGCAGAAGGGGCAGAACGAAGCGTCGATGTCGATCTCCTTGCCGCATTCACATACCTTCTTGCCGCTTGCCGATGCGATGTCGCTCTTGAGAAGCTCGATATCCGCCTTGGT
>CAYRKS010000321.1:0-431 GCA_964424855.1 uncultured Lachnospiraceae bacterium | reverse complement strand
CGATATCGACGATCTTTGCCGCTATTGCAGCTGCCTCTGCCTTGTCATAGGTGAGCATTCCGAGCTCGGTGAAGAGCTTCTTGAGCTCGTTTTCCTTGTCCTTGAGCGAAATATTGAGCTTTGCAAGCTCTGCGACCTCGCCGCCCTTTTTATATGCGATCTCGGCAAACTCGCCGCCCTTCTTGACCGCCTTCTCCGCGACCTCGCCGGTCTTCTTGGCTACGTTTGAAAGGTTAGCCTTGAGATTTTCGAAAGAAAATGCCATTTTGTTTTACCTCCGGTTAAATTCATATATCGGCGGCAAAGATACCGCCAAGCTTCATCTAATATTTTACCTTTTTTATATGAACTCGGCAATAATTTTTTGAAACGATTTGTAAACTCACTTGAAGCTTTCTGTTAATTCGACGCTTTCCAGCGGATTTCGCCGT
>CAYRKS010000320.1:0-1841 GCA_964424855.1 uncultured Lachnospiraceae bacterium | reverse complement strand
CTCGAACGAGGAGCTTCGCGAAATGGACATGGCCTTCCTGCTCTCGAGAATAAACGTAAGTATGTACAACCCGCTTTTTGCCGGAGACGAGATCGATGTGACCTCGTGGGGCTGCGAAAGCCGCGGAGTCAGCTTCAACCGCTGCTATCAAATAAAGCGCGGGAACGAAATAATCGCCGAGGCAGCCTCGGTCTGGGGACTTATCGGAATAAGCGATCACCGTATAGTTCGAGTCGGCGAGGTCGAAATGCACTTCGGCATAGATGAGCCTCTCGAGCTCGACGCACCGCGTGTACGCATACCGCGTGAGCTCAAGCTTTCGCTGGTCGGCGAGCGTCAGATCGTTTACAGCGATATCGACGTGAACCACCACATGAACAACACAAACTACCCCGATATGTTCTGCGATTTTATCCCCGATATTGAAGGACGCAGAGTCATAGAAATGGGTATAAGCTATGTCCACGAGGCACCGCTCGGAGAAACTCTCAAGGTATATACCGCATATTCGGATGGAATCTACTATTTCAGAACAGTACGCTCCTCCGACGGTCAGGTAAATGCCGAGGCTAATCTGATACTCGAATAATCCCCGCCCGACAGCCGACTGCCGATTTTTCCGTGATCCTCCGCATATCATCACCGAAAGCAGCAGTCGGCTGTTTGTTTCTTATTGTTTCAAGAAAATTTACATTTTCCGCTTTACATTTTACCAAAAAAATGATATACTTTTTACGATATAAAAGCAACCTTGAAAGGAATTGGATTTTATGAAATGTCCGGTATGCGGATCGACCGACCTTAAGGTTCTCGAAACACGCTCGGTCGATGATGACAGCGCGATCCGACGTCGTCGGGAATGCAACTCTTGCAGTACCAGATTCACCACTCTCGAATCTGTAGTTGCCGCAAATCCGCTAATGGTCTGCAAGCGGGATAACACGCGCGAGCCCTTTGATCGGAATAAAATTCTGAGCGGCATTTCAAAGGCGTGTCAGAAGCGTCCGATCTCGATAAGACAGATCGAGGAGATCATTGATGACATTGAGGCAGACATAATGGCATCGCCAAAGCTCGAGCTCCCAACCTATGTCATCGGCGAAAAAATAATGGCGACCCTGAGAAAGCTCGATGATGTCGCTTACATAAGATTCGTTTCGGTTTACAAAAAGTTTGACGATATGGATTCATTCATCGAGGTCATCGAAAAAATGAAGCTCGGTCTTATCTGAGCGTATTTTTGCTCTGCGAAGACACTTTTACAATAACTTAATAAAATCTTCATTGAATATTTTGGTAAGTATGATATAATATCTTTATGGTATTCTATTATATTGAAAAGGAAGGTATTTACCATGAAAAACTGCAAAAAGAAATGTGAGTCGTCGAGCGCACTCAAGCTCGCCCTCATCATAACCGGCTCGATCGTTGCCGCTGCCGGCATCATCCTGCTCATCGTTAAGCTCTGCAAGAAGTCGGGTGCAAAGCACGTCTGCGACTGCTGCTGCGACGAGCTTGACAACAGCGATTCCTGGGACATCGACGAGGACGCACTCGGAGAGCTTGAGCTCGACGATGACTGCTGCGACGGTGACTGCACCGATTGCTGCGGCTGCGATGAGGCTCCCGTCGAGGAGACCGAAGCTCCCGCCGAGTCGAACGACGCTGAATAAAATCGATACCATAACGAGACCTCCCCGACCGAGCATATCGGTCGGGGAGGCTTTTTATCCTCCCTAATTCACTTGCAAGGGCGGTTTTGTCCCATCCTACCGCCGCCCGCAATAAATTGTCGATATTCATCCATGTAACTATGATTGAAAATACCGTATAGGTTATCA
>CAYRKS010000319.1:0-1841 GCA_964424855.1 uncultured Lachnospiraceae bacterium | reverse complement strand
TCGTTATCGAGCACAACGGCCGTCAGTGCTCCTGCGGACGCAAGGGCTGCTGGGAGGCTTATTCCTCGGCTACCGGTCTTATAAACATGACCAAGGAAAAGCTCGATGAGTGCAAGGAAAAGGGCATCCCGACCCTCATGACCGAGTTCGTCGAGAACGAGGGCAAGGTCAGCGGAAAGACCGCCTTCGCCTGCATGAAGAAGGGCGACAAGCCGGCAAAGGAGGTCGTTGATATGTATATCTCCTACCTCGCCTGCGGACTTTCGAACATCATTAACATCTTCCAGCCCGAGATCCTCGTCATCGGCGGCGGTATCTGCAATGAGAAGAACTACCTCACCGATCCCTTAAAGGCTATCATCAAGGAAGAGACCTACGGAAACGACGGCATCAAGCCGACCGAGCTCAAGATCGCAGAGCTCGGAAACGACGCGGGTATCATCGGCGCGGCTGTTCTCGGTCTTTGATTTTTGCACAGGCTGTCATATTTTCGGCAGCTCTCAAGTGTGCTTCAAAGCAAAGGAACGTAATATCAAAATATCGGCGGCGGACCCATAGTTTGCCGCCACCCGCCATATCCGGCGGCAAATATTACCGACGGACAGGGTCTTTTTCGGCTCTGTTCGTCATGGTGTTTTTATGATACGAAACAAATTAAGGCTTTTTTTGCCGGCAGCCGTCATCTGGCTCGCCGCGCTGATCTTCGCCGGATTTTTTGACCTGAAAATATCGCTGAGCGTCGCCGATCCGATGTCACCCTTCGGACGCTTTTTGGAGCTTGCGGGCGAGCCTCCGGCGATACTCTTCACCTCCTTTAATTTTTCTCTCGTCGCAGTCTGCCTGCTAAAGCGCAGTCAAACGAGCTATCGCACCCTCATCCTCGCGGCGATATCAATCATCTGCATGGTAGGCACCGCGTATTACACGGTCAATGCGACCTTTGAATATATCCGCATCTGGCGTTCGGAGCTCGGCTTGGGATATATCGGCGGAGGGATCGAGCTACTGCTGATATTCTGCATAACGGCTCTTATCTCGGCAGTATTGCTTTGGATATCGTTCAGACTGAGACGCGGACAGCTCGAAGCGTTTTATTCGGCGGCCGTACATTGCATTCTCGCGGCGGTACTCACCTTTGTTATAATCTGGGCGTTTAAGCTGCTCTGGGGACGTGTGAGATTTCGTCAGCTCGAGGAGCTTTCGCAGTTCACTCACTTCTTTATCCCCAACGGCTTTACGGGATATTTTTCGTTTCCCTCCGGACACACCGCAAATGCCACCGTTATACTCACGATCATATATTATTTCGGCGCATTTCCTGAAAAATTCAAAAGGGCAAAGCCGCTTATCTGCGGTCTGCTTGCGATCTGGACGATAACAGTCGCACTCTCAAGAGTTCTCGTCGGCGCACATTATCTTTCGGATGTCCTCTGCGGCGGTGCGATAACCGCTCTTATAGTATATTTCTGCCGACCGAAAAAGGAGACGCACAGCAATGTATATTGACAAAACCATATATACTTCGCGCCCGACCGAAAAGCGCATCCCCAAGGAGGAACGCTGCTACGACCTACTCGAACGGCTCGATATCCCCTTTCAGCGCATCGACCATGAGGCCGTCGATACGATCGAGGGCTGCGAGGAGATCGAAAAGCTCCTCGGGATAAGGATATGCAAAAATCTTTTTCTCACCAATTCAAAGCGCGACCAATATTATCTTCTCATGCTTCCGGGCGAAAAGCAGCTCGTAACGCGCGAGCTTGCCAAAAAGATCGGCTCAACGCGCCTTTCCTTCGGCACTCCCGAAAAAATGGCGGAGCTGCTCGAGCTGACCCCCGGCT
>CAYRKS010000318.1:0-1850 GCA_964424855.1 uncultured Lachnospiraceae bacterium | reverse complement strand
CGCATGGATTATTCCAAGGTCGTCACGCTGGTCGATTATATGTCGAAAAAGCTTTCGGGACTCATCGACAGTCACAGCCTTATTGACGGCGACAAGGGCGAGTGAGGCGTGCGGACAACACGGCACGGACAGCATTTACAATATATTTTAGGTAGGAAATTAAAATGGCAGAAGAAAAGCTTGAAAGGGAAGAAAGAGACGATATGCCCGAATCGGAGCTTGACAAGGCTACCGAATCGGTCATGAGCGAGCTTTCCAAAAAGGACAAAAAGGAATACAAGCAGCTTTCGGAGGAGAACCGAAAGCTCACGGCGAAGCTCAAGGAGACCGAAGAGGCTCTCGAAAAGGCGAAGACCGAGCTTGCCGACACGAACGACAAGTATTTGAGGGTCTGCGCCGAGTACGACAACTTCAGAAAGCGTTCGGCAAAGGAACGCGACGGACTTTATTCCGACGCATATTCGGACGCGCTGAAGGAGGTACTTCCGGTCATCGACAATCTCGAGAGGGCGGCACAGTACACCGAGCCGGATAAGGTCTCGGAGGGACTTTCACTGATATTCAAATCGGCGGCGGAGATGCTGACCAAGCTCGGAGTCGAGACCTTCGGCGAGGCGGGCGAGCAGTTCGACCCCAACCTCCACAACGCGGTGATGCACGTTGAGGACGAGGAAAAGGGTGAGAACGAGATCATCGACGTTTTCCAGAAGGGCTATCGCAAGGGCGACAAGATAATCCGCCACGCGATGGTCAGAGTCGCAAACTGAAAATTTTGCGAAAAAGAATAAAATTTTGAAAATTATTTGAGACACAAGGTCTCGGGAGGATAATTATTATGGGAAAGATCATTGGTATAGATTTAGGTACAACTAACTCCTGCGTTGCAGTGTTTGAGGGCGGCGAGCCCGCTGTTATTCCGAACCCCGAGGGTGCGCGCACGACTCCTTCGGTCGTCGGCTTCTCGAAGACCGGCGAGAGAATGGTCGGTCAGGTCGCAAAGCGTCAGGCAATAACCAACCCCGACCGCACGATCGCTTCGATCAAGCGTCACATGGGCTCGGACTACAAGGTAAAGATCGACGACAAGCAGTACACTCCTCAGGAGATTTCGGCTATGGTTCTCCAGAAGCTGAAGGCTGATGCCGAGGCATATCTCGGAACGACCGTCAGCGAGGCTGTCATAACCGTTCCGGCATACTTCACCGACGCACAGCGTCAGGCCACCAAGGACGCGGGCAAGATCGCGGGGCTTGATGTAAAGCGTATAATCAACGAGCCGACCGCGGCAGCTCTCGCATACGGCGTTGACAAGGACGCTAAGGAGCAGAAGATCATGGTCTTCGACCTCGGCGGCGGTACGTTCGATGTCTCGCTTCTCGAAATTTCGGACGGTGTGTTCGAGGTTCTCGCAACCAACGGCGATACCCACCTCGGCGGTGACGACTTCGACCAGAGAATAATCGACTGGATCGCAGAGGAGTTCATGAAGGAGAACGGCGGAATCGACCTTCGCAAGGACAAGATGGCTCTCCAGAGACTCAAGGAAGCGGCTGAAAAGGCTAAGATCGAGCTTTCGGGCGTTACCTCCTCGAACATCAACCTCCCCTTCATCACTGCGGACGCAAACGGTCCGAAGCACTTCGAGGGAACTCTCACCCGTGCAAAGTTCAATGAGCTGACCGCAGACCTCGTCGAGCGTTCGATGGTACCGACCAAGAAGGCACTCGCAGACGCGGGTCTCTCGGTAAATCAGATCGACAAGGTTCTCCTCGTCGGCGGCTCGACTCGTATCCCGGCGGTTCAGGACGCGGTAAAGAGCTTCATCGGCAAGGATCCCTTCAAGGGCATCA
>CAYRKS010000317.1:0-1858 GCA_964424855.1 uncultured Lachnospiraceae bacterium | reverse complement strand
GCCGACTTTACAGCCTCCTCGGCAAGCACCGAGCAGTGTACCTTCTGGGGCGGAAGTCCGTCCAGAGCCTCGATGACCGCCTTGTTGGTGAGCTTGAGTGCTTCATCGATCGTCTTGCCCTTGATAAGCTCGGTCGCCATCGACGAGGTCGCGATAGCCGCGCCGCAGCCGAAGGTCTTGAACTTTACTTCCTCGATGACCTGATCGTCGTTTATCTTCATATACATCTTCATGATGTCGCCGCAGACTGCGTTGCCGACCTCGCCGACCGCATCCGCATTCTCGATCTCACCGACATTGCGCGGATGAGCGAAATGATCCATAACTTTCTCGCTGTACATAATTTATATCTCCTTATTTTTTGTTTTTGATCTCTTCATATAAAGGACTCATGTCCCTAAGACGCTGAACGATGCCGGGCAGCTTTTCGAGGATATAATCGACATCCTCATCGGTCGTATCGCGGCTGATCGAAAGTCTCAGCGAACCGTGTGCAAGCTCGACCGGAACTCCGATCGAAAGCAGTACGTGCGAAGGCTCGAGCGAGGTCGAGGAGCAAGCCGAACCGGTCGAAGCACAGATGCCCGCCATGTCGAGCAGAAGAAGAAGGCTCTCACCCTCGATGAACTCAAACGAGATGTTCACGTTTCCGGGAAGTCTTCCCTCGCGCGGACCGTTGAGACGTGCATAGGGTATCTCGGCGAGTATGCCGTTTATGAGGCGGTCGCGCATTTTCTCGACACGCTCCATCTCGGGAAGCCCGTCGATAGCCATCTCGAGTGCCTTCGAAAGTCCGACGATGTAGGGAACATTCTCGGTACCGCCGCGCTTTCCGCGCTCCTGACCGCCGCCCTCGACAAGATTCGATATCCGCGTTCCGTTCTTTATATAGAGCGCGCCGATGCCCTTGGGAGTGTGTATCTTGTGCCCCGAAAGAGCGAGCATATCAACGCCCAGCTCCTCGACATTTACCGGAATGTTTCCGACCGCCTGAACCGCATCGGTGAATACGATAGTCTTCGGGTTCTTTGCCTTTACCGCAGCTGCAAGCTCGGCGATCGGCTCGATGGTTCCGACCTCGTTGTTCGCGAACATACACTCGAAGAGTATCGTGTCCTCGCGCACAGCTGCGGCAGCCGCCTCGACCGAAACTCGTCCGTCGGTATCGACATCGAGATAGGTCACCTCGAAGCCCTCCTTCTCGAGAGCCGCGAGCGAGTGGAGCACCGCGTGATGCTCGATCTTAGTCGAGATAATGTGCTTTCCGCGCTTTGCGTTTGCGTGTGCCGCGCCCTTTATCGCCCAGTTGTCGGATTCGGAGCCGCAGGAGGTGAAAAATATCTCGTTCGGCTTTGCTCCGAGCAGCGACGCGATCTTCTCACGCGCCTCGGTCAGCGCAGCCTTTGCTTCTCTTCCCTTTTGATGAAGGCTCGAGGGATTTCCGTAGCCTTCGCCGAAGAACGGGAGCATTGCCTCCAGAACCTCGGGAGCCGTCTTTGTCGTCGCCGCATTGTCGGCGTATACAAATCTTTCTTCCATAATATATAGTTCTCCTGTCCCATAGCCGATGCTCGAGGCTCGAGATCGACTATCATTTTAGTATGAATTTAGGTACATATCTATTGTATACCAAACCGGTGCTTTTTTCAATAGGATTTCGAAAATTTTCCTGTAAATTTTTTATAAACAACGGTAAATTTCCGCCTGAGCGCAGGCAAGCGCATCGCATCGCTCGTTGTACGGATGCCCCGCGTGACCCTTGACCCAGTTGAATGTGATCTTGTGTATCTCCAAAAGTCCCAACAGCCGCTCCCAGAGATCGGGGTTGAGAGCCGGGGATTTGTCCGACTTGACCCAG
>CAYRKS010000316.1:0-1861 GCA_964424855.1 uncultured Lachnospiraceae bacterium | reverse complement strand
CGGAGTGGGTGGGATTCCTTTTCTGCGGAAAAGCCACGGCGGTTGCGGCCTTCCACCCGCATGCCGCCCAGAGCCGCCGTTCAAATACCACCCATAAAAAAAAAACCCACCCCCGATGGCGGAGAGGGTTTTTGGGGCGGGGGGGGGTGGGCGGTTTTGCGCAAAGGGGCACAGCGGTGGGGGCTGGGGTAAAACTCTCCTTAAAAGTTTTCTTCCTCCCCTCCGCGCGCTCCCCACGCTATGCAAAATATCGAAAAGTTTGGTGGAATATTGATAATAAAATGTGAAGTCGGCATATTGACTTTTGACAAGTAAAGTGGTATAATATTAAACATCACAAAAGAAAGGAATAAAACCATGAAAACAGCATTTTCGACATTGGGCTGCCCGGACTTTTCCTGGCAGGATATCTACTCCGTAGCGAAGGATTTCGGCTTCGACGGAATCGAGGTTCGCGGACTAGGAAGTGATATCTCTGCGCTTCATGCACAGCCCTTCACCGACAGTCAGATCGACAGAACGGTTGCTACGCTCGATAGGCTCGGACTTGAGATCCCGTGCCTCACCTCGGGCTGCTGCCTTAAATTCGCCGACAAATTAGAGTCGGCTAAGGCAGAGCTAATTGAATACATCGAGCTTGCTAAGAAGCTGAGCACTCCTTACATTCGCGTTCTCGCCGATCTTGAGCCCGCACCTGTCGATGATATCGACGATGCGTACATGGTCGAAGCGATAAAGTCGGTCGCGGCATACGCGAAGAACTCGGGCGTGACACTCCTCATCGAGACCAACGGCGTTTATTCGGACACCGCACGCCTCAAGCGTCTCCTCGACGCGGTAAATCTCCCGCAGGTCGCGGCTCTCTGGGATATGCACCATCCCTACCGCTTCATGAACGAGTCGCCCGAGACCACCGTTAAGAATCTCGGCGGCTACATCCGCTATGTCCATGTCAAGGACTCTGTGATGATCAACGAGCCGGACGGCTCGACCTCGATCAAATACCGCATGATGGGCTACGGCGATATGCCGATCCCCGAAATGCTCAAGGCTCTGCGCTCGATCGGCTACGAGGGATACATCTCGCTCGAATGGGTCAAGAGATGGGCTCCCGACATCGAGGACTGCGGTATCGTTTTCCCGCAGTTCGCCTCCTATATGCGTCAGCACCGCGAGGATGTTCGCCCCGTGCTTCAGACCAGTGCGCGCGGTGTCGGTAAGTACATTTGGCAGAAGGAGCATCTCATCGATTATACCTTCGGTGCGCTCCTCGATAAGGTCTGCGAGGAATTTCCCGAGCAGTACGCCTTCCGCTATACCACCCTCGACTATACCCGCACCTATACCGAGTTTCGCGACGATGTTGACAATTTCGCCCGCGCACTCATCGCAATGGGTGTCGGAAAGGGCGATCATGTCGCTATCTGGGCGACCAACGTCCCCGCTTGGTACATCACCTTCTGGGCTACCGTCAAGATCGGTGCGGTTCTCGTCACCGTCAACACCGCGTATAAGATCCACGAGGCGCAGTACCTGCTCTCACAGTCGGATACACATACCCTCGTCATGGTCGATTCCTGCAAGGATTCGAACTATATCGAAATAATCAACGAGATCTGCCCCGAGCTGAAGAATTCGAAGCCGGGTCAGCTCAATTCCGAAAGACTCCCGATGCTCCGCAATGTCATCACCGTCGATTCGAAGCAGCCCGGCTGCTTTACCTGGGACGAGGCGGTCGAGCTCGGAAAGCGCATACCGCTGTCGGTCGTCGAGACGATGGCGAAGGCAGTCCGCAAGGACGATGTCTGCAATATGCAGTACACCTCCGGAACTACCGGCTTCCCGAAGGGCGTTATGCTCA
>CAYRKS010000315.1:0-1867 GCA_964424855.1 uncultured Lachnospiraceae bacterium | reverse complement strand
CATCGGGAATCATATCGATCCGATTCGAAGGATCAATGTCTTCCCTCTCGAGGCGAAATCGACCGACTCAGAGCGTTGCATTGAAAACGCTTCGATCGACCTTCCGCTCGTTTGAGTCTTAATCTCGAGTTATTCCTTATCCCTTAATACCTCCCGAGTAAGCGATACCGTCAACGAGGTAGTCCTCGGAATAAAGGAAGATGAGCAGTGTCGGGATCATATAGACGACCGCGACGGCGAAGGCGAGACCCGCATCCTCGGTATTTACCCTTGAGAGGAAGACCGACAGCGGATGCAGCTCCGAATCGGCGATGAGGATGAGCGGCTGCTCGACCATGTTCCAGTAGTCGATGAAGACGAGGATTATGACCGAGTAGATCGTTCCCTTACAGAGCGGAACGAATATCCGCGAGAATATCTGAAATTCATTCGCGCCGTCGAGCTTTGCCGCCTCGACCATTGCGGTGGGTATCCTTCGCATGAATTTAGTCAGGATAAAGACCGAGAAGGGGGCGAAGATACCGGGAAGGATTATTGCCCAGCGGGTATCGAGGATATTGAGCCATTCCGAGACGAGGTAGTTCGGAACGAGCGTCACCTGATACGGCATGAGCATCAGGATGACGTAGGCGAAGAATATCCCGTTTGCGAGCTTCGAGCGATTTCGAGCGAAGCAATACGCCGCGCCCGCCGCGACTATGACCTGACCCGCGACGATCGGAACGGTGAGTATTACCGAGTTCCAGAATTTTAGCAGATACGCGGGGCTTGTGATGAACGCCGTTTTATACTGACCGAAGCTGACCATATCGGGGATGAATTTGAGATTGACCTTTTCCGAGATATAGGTTTTCGCGCCGGCGTTGGCGTTCGAGAAGATCTGACCGTAGTTTGCCGAAATTTCGGTGGTTGACATAAACGAGTTGGTTATCGTCAGCACGGTCGGCAGGAGAAAAAGTATCGCGAAGAAGCCGATTATGACGAAGGTCACCCAGTCGAGCACCCGCTCGCGCTTTTTCTTAGCCGTCCGACGCTTTCTTTGCTGTTCAAGTGTAAGCTCCTTCAAGCCTCATCGACTCCTTTCCTTATTTAATATTTCAAGCATCATTCCTGGATGTCCTCCTCGATCTTGTTGTCCGAGAGGAAAAGACCTCCGATAATCACGGCAAGGACGATACTCATAATGACCGCCGCCGCCGAGAGCTTTGAATAGTCCAGAGCCTTGAACTGGTTGTTCATAAAGTGCTGGAGCATATACATTTTTCCGTAGGGGTAATCACCCGTAAGGAGGTATACCTCGCGGAATATCTTGAACGAGTTTATAATGCTCATCAAGGTAACGAAAAGTATCGTCGAGGTGAGATATCTCAGCTTTATCTTGAAGAATATCTGCCATTTCGACGCGCCCTCGAGGGTCGCGACCTCGATAACATCGTTCGGTATGTTCGAAAGAGCCGCCATAAAGAGTATCATATTGTAGCCGAGGTTCTTCCAGACAAAGAGCAGCACAACAACTATCTGCGAGTATTCCGACTTGAGCCAGTCGATCTTGTCGCCTCCGAATAGGGCAAGCACCTCGTTCACCGCGCCGTTGTAGTGGAACATTACCTGCCAGATAAGGATTATCGAGGCGACCGGAACCATCATCGGTGACAGAAATATCGTCCGAAGATTCGACTTATACGGCACGTTCCGCTCCAAAACTATCGCGAGTATCAGCGGCAGTATGACCGCCAGCGGCACAGCCATCGCCGAGAAGGTCAGCGTATTGACCGAGGCACGCTTGAACGCGGCATTTTTGAAGAGGTTTATAAAGTTGTCAAGGAATACGAACTCGCGGTTGACGGGACTGTCAACTACCGAGTAA
>CAYRKS010000314.1:0-1873 GCA_964424855.1 uncultured Lachnospiraceae bacterium | reverse complement strand
CCTAAAATAATTCTTGCGATAAGCTCCGAGGCGGTGCGCGAAACATTCATCGCCGCGCTCTCGGATACCTATGAAATTTTGGCGGTCTCACTGCCCGAGGAGCTTGAATGCTCGCTTTCCGAGCCGTCGTTTTGCGGACTTTTCGTGATCTCGACCGATTTCGGCGGCGACGGTCTGCGCCTGTGTCGGGAGCTGAGGCGGAGCTACGACATCCCGATGATCGTTTCCACGCTGTCGAACAGCATCGAGGACATGGTTGCGGGGCTTTCGGTCGGGGACGACTGCATCTCGCCCGACTGTCCGCACGGGATAATCTGTGCGCGAGTGACGGCAAAGCTGAGACGCTTTTTGGACGGGAGACCGATCTCGATCGGAGCCTTGACGCTCGATCCGACAAGCGGCTCGGCAACGCTCAAGGAGGATAGGCTCGAGCTGACGCGGCGCGAATTCACACTGCTGCTCTGCCTTGCCGCGCACGCCGACTCGGTGGTATCGCGCGAGGAGCTGCTTTCGGCGGCGTTTGCCGAGGGCGCGGGGGACGATCCGAACGCGCTTCGGCTGACCCTTTCGCGTCTGAAGCAGAAGCTGAGAAGCGATGAAACGGGGCTTACGATCTCCTCGGTACGAAACAGGGGCTACATACTCGAGCAGCTTTGAAGGACTGCGAACAATTGCGAAAGACTGCGAAGGAAATTTCATCGGCTTCGGAGCTATCATTCCGAGCCGTGAGCCGAAAATTTCATCGTAACGGTCGAAATTTGTCGATGGAATCTCCCTTTTCGCCTTATGACTGTTGGATAACGATTTTTTTCTGTCAAAAATGACAGCTTCGCGAAATTTCGACTTGAATGTGGTATAATATAATCATCGGAGCTCCGTAAATGCTCGCAGCGTCTTAAGAAAATGCCTCACTCCTTTCATCGCGTTTTGTTTCTTTCTTCCAAAATAACCAAAAACCTTTTATATCGGCATTTTCGAAAATTGATGCGCGCCTTAGGATCTCCCAAAACGGGGACTTCCTCGGGGTATCCGATAAAAATCATCCGCAGCCACTTATCGCTGTCTGTCACGCGCCTTTATCAAATGAGCATATGGGGTTGGATAGATCGGATGCGAGTCGGATTTCATCGTTTTTATCATTTCGAAAGGATCGTAGGCATCGATCGGCTGCCGATACCGTTTAATTTTACTTTGACCCATTCGCGAGAGCTGATTGCTTTTGCGGATGGGTCAAAGCTTTGCCGCACGATTTTACCGTTATTTTATAGCGTATATACAAATCGGCTTTAGCTTGTTTGGTTTTAATATAAAATTTGTGGTTTTTATGTTAATCACACGAAGTAACTATTGCATTTTTCGTCAAAATGTGGTATAATAAAAGCAGTTTTTTATATTGAAGGGAGCTGATTTTTTGGCATCTATCGCAAAATCACTTTTTTCCGGCAAGAAGCGCGAGCTGGACATGACCACCGGCAGCATCGCGGGAAATCTTCTGAAATTCGCTCTCCCGCTCCTCGTCGGAAACCTTTTCCAGCAGCTTTACAACATGGTCGATACCTGGGTCATAGGTCAGACCGGAGATACCGGCGCATATGCCGCGGTCGGCAGTGTCGGTCCGATAATCAACATCCTGATCGGCTTTTTCTCGGGACTCGCGACCGGCGCGGGAGTCATCATCTCGCAGAACTTCGGCGCAAAGAACCGTGATGGCGTAAAGAAGGCGGTACACACCTCGATGGCAATGACGCTCGTCATGGGCGTGCTCTTCACGATAATCGGCGTGACCATGACTCCGCTGATGCTGAAGCTCATGCTCCGCGACACGGCCTCGAACATCTACCCCTTTGCAAAGCAGTATCTCACGATCTACTTC
>CAYRKS010000313.1:1554-1889 GCA_964424855.1 uncultured Lachnospiraceae bacterium | reverse complement strand
AAAAATGACGAATAGAACGGAAATAGTAAAATGAGTCTCCGCTTCGGTAAAAAGCGTGGGCATTTTTCACAGCCTTTTTTGACGATCGGATTTGTTCAAAAAAACGATGTTTTTCCACCAAGTTAGCATGAGTTTTGACATAAAACGAATATTTTATTGAAAAATCAAATTTTAGAGAATTTTTTATTCAAATAGCTCCAAAAAAACCTAAAATTTTTTTATCGAAAGGTATGGATTTTTTCGCCAAAATAGTGTATAATATTACCGTAAGCACATAAGCGGTATGTTTTTTATGATATTACCGCCCGAATGCAGCCGGATTTTCCATAATAAAT
>CAYRKS010000313.1:0-1544 GCA_964424855.1 uncultured Lachnospiraceae bacterium | reverse complement strand
CAAACAAGCTGAAAAGCCTTGTCATTCGTGCCAAGACGAGCATATGTGCAATTTCATTACAACAAAAAGCGTTGTGCCGATCGGCGTTTTAACTTACTGTGATATCGGCAAACTATTTGATCCATAAAAAGGAGAATGCTTTACTATGAAAAAGAATCTGACAACAGTCGAATTCAAGGGTACACCCGAGCAGGAAGCCAAGCTCGACGCGCTCATCGCCGAGCTCAAGGGTACAAAGGGCGCAACGATGCCCGTCCTCCAGGGTGCGCAGGAAATATACGGCTACCTCCCGATCGAAGTCATCCGCAAGATCGCCTTCGGTCTCGATCTCTCGTTTGAAGAGGTCTACGGCGTTGCTACCTTCTACTCGCAGTTCTCACTTAACCCGAAGGGTGAGGTCGCCATCGCGGTATGTCTCGGAACCGCCTGCTATGTAAAGGGTTCGGGACTTCTGATGGACAAGATAACCGAGCGTCTCGGTCTGGTTGCCGGAGCCACCACTCCCGACGGAAAATATTCGCTCGAGGCTACCCGTTGCATCGGAGCCTGCGGTCTTGCGCCCGTCCTCACGGTCAACGGAACGGTCTACGGTCGTCTCACCACTGCCGACATCGACGGAATACTCGATCAGTATATGTGATCCGAAATGTCGCGAGAGCCTCCGAAATTTTCCGAGCTGTCGCTGCACATCCTCGATATCGCCGAAAATTCGATCGACGCGGGCGCGTCGCTGATATCGATATCGATAGTCGAGGACGAGCCGATACAGCTCGAGATAGCCGACAACGGCTGCGGGATGACCCCCGAGCTTCTCGAAAAAGCCGCCGAATGCGGCTTCTCGACAAAGACCTCGGGCGGCTTCGGTCTTTACATATTAAAAAAGACCGCGCTCGAGAGCGGCGGGAGCTTTGAGCTGACCTCAAGCCCCGGGTCGGGTACGACGGTCAGAGCCTCGCTTCGAGGGCTTCCGATCGGAAATATCCCCGAAACGATAAAGGCGATAATGCTCTCCTCGGACTCGGCAGACCTTCTCGTGACACACACCTCACCGAAGCTGAGCGTCAGACTCGACACGCGGGACTTCGGCGGCATGAGCCGCCGCGCCCTGATCTCACGGATCATGTCCGAGCTTGACGAGCAGTACAAAGTCTAATTTACGAAAGGAAAAAATCCTATGAAAACATTAGCAGAGCTTGCGGAGATCCGCGGCAAAATGCAGAAAAACGTAGTCCTTCGCGAGGGACACGCCTCGATCCGTGCGATCGTCGGAATGGGTACCTGCGGTATCGCGGCAGGCGCGCGCCCGGTGCTCAATTCGCTCGTCGATGCCATCGATAAGTCTGATCTCACCGACAAGGTGACCGTATCGATCAACGGACATCTCGAAGCAAACGGAAACGAGCCGGTCGTCGAAATAATCGAAAACGGCAAGGACACGGTAAAATACATCAATATGACCCCCGAAAAGGTCGCGCGCGTTGTTGAGGAGCATCTCAAGGGCGGCAGACCGGTCGAGGAATTTACGAAGTGATTTAGAGGAGGAA
>CAYRKS010000312.1:0-1892 GCA_964424855.1 uncultured Lachnospiraceae bacterium | reverse complement strand
AGAAGTCGGAGACGGCAGTAACGCCGCCGGGGTATTTCTTATAGATGTGCTTAAGAGACAGGCTTGCCATTGGTTATATATCCTCCTGAAAAGTTTGTACTGTGCCGTATCGGTCACAGCGATAGATTGCTTATCATATTGCGTATAAAATTATACCAGATTTTTTCGAAAAATGGAAGGGTCAATCCTCCAAAAATCGGTCTCGGTTTTTGGAGGTTATGCACAATGCACAGCGTGTGAGACGATTTTTGAAGATATTACAGCTCGGAAACTTTTTAATTTATTAAAAGGTTTATTAAAGAGCCTTAATCGATACGCCGTTTTGGATGCCCGAAGCCTCTCCGTTTCGAGCCTTGAGAGCTGCGCGAAGCTCCGATTTGTCGGTGCTGCCGTCGGGCTTCCAGGAGACCGAGAGCGGCTTTCCGACCTCGGGCTTGCCCTCATAGATGAGCTTTCCGTCGATCCAGAGCTTAAGCTCGTCGGCAACGAGAGTTTTGAAGGTGATCTCGCAGATTCCCTTTGCATCGGGATTTTGAGTGGACGGTACGCTGAAGATGTTTCTGAGCAGCTTCCAGCCCGAGCTAAAGCCCGGACGGACGCTCCACTGATCGAAGCCGAGCGGCTCGAAGGAGTTCATGTCATTGTCCGCGATCTCGATGAGCGCATCAGGCTCGGTCTCAAATGTGTCTGCCGAGACGGTGAAGCCGTTGAGCGAGCGATTCTGCGCGGCGTAGATATAGTGCGGACTCGGAGCCTTTATGACCTCGAGCTCGAGGAGCGCGTCCTCAAGTCCTTCTCCGAAGGCTCTGACTGCGACCCGCTTTGCACCGACCCTTGACTGTACGAGTGCCTGAGCGTGTCCCGCGAAAAGGCTGCGCCTTGGCTCGTGGTCGCTCTCGAGGCAGTTCGGGTCGCCGTTTCCGACTCCGAGCAGCGTGACCTCGCCGAGCATTTCAAGCTCGATCAGATTCGAAGCGGTCTCGACGGTTATGCCGTTTTCATCGACGACGCTGAGGTTTATCGCTACCGTATCCATTCCGTCGTTCATTATCGAGCTTCTGTCCGGCTCGAGGACGATCCTTTTCGGACTGCCGGCGGTGATATTTTCTGCCGATGCAACTGCGATGCCGCCGTTGTAGCCGACCGCGGAGAGCTTTCCGGGGACGAATTCGACCTGCCATTCGCAGGGCTCACAGCAATCGCTCTTTTTTATACCCAGCGAGCTTCCGTTGAGGAAGAGCTCGACCTCCTCACAGTTCGAGGCGGTCATGACACGGACGATATCACCGGGCTTATGCTCCCAATGTGGAAGAATATGCACCATCGGTACGGTCGTGAAGCAGGCCTTGTTCTGATAGAACGAATCCTTTGCAAAGCCGCAGGTGTCCATTATTCCGAACTGCGAGCCGATCGAGGGCCAATCGTAGGGAGTCGGCTCTCCGCGGTAATCGAAGCCCGTCCAGATGAATATTCCGCCGAACCAGTCATGCTCACGGGTGAATTTCCAGGTGGTTTTGATCAGTTGACCCCACGGAACGACCTCCTCGTCGTAGCAGGAGAGGACATGAGCGTCCTTGTCGGTCTTATAGCAGCCGCGAGTAGAGATCGCACTGTTGTTTTCGGAGCCGACGACCGGGTGATTGGGATAGAGCTTGTGGTAGCTATCGACTCCCGCCGGAACATTATAGTTCACGCCGGTGACATCCATGTAGGGGGCCGCACCGACCGAGCTGTCCTGTCCGCCGTTCATAGCACCGGTAATAAGTCGGCTGTCATCGAGCTTGAGAACTCGGCTTCTCATTCTGTGGAAGATATTCGCGCCCTCGAGAGTACCCTGGATCGGTTCTTCATTAAAGAGCGAATACATAATTACCGAAGGATGGTTTCGGTCG
>CAYRKS010000311.1:0-1896 GCA_964424855.1 uncultured Lachnospiraceae bacterium | reverse complement strand
ACTCTGTTAGTCTTTTTGTTAAAACTAAACAGATATACGCCCGATATAGGCTGTGAGTCTGTCCTATTTTTTCAAAAGCTCGGCGTAAGGTCTCGCCGAAAGGTCATCCGCCATCGCACTCTTTACCTCTGCCGAAAGCTCGATGAACGTGATGAGCTTTTCCATTCCGACCTTGTCGATCACATTTGCGATATGCGTTCGCATGGTCTCCTTCATCTGCTCGACCGTCGCTCTTCCCTCCTCGGAAAGGCAGATGAGCGTGACTCGGGCATCGGTGCGGTCGGTCTCTCTGGTTATGAAGCCCTTGTTTTCCATCTTTTTGAGCAAAACCGCGACTCTCGCAGTGCTGACTCCCATCGCTTCGCTGATCGCTCCCGCCGACAAGCGGTTTCCCTCTGCCGCATGGAGCAGCTTCAGTGCAAAGCCGATCCCGGCGTTGGCATCGTTGAACACCTTGAAAAAGTCTACGGGATGAGACCTCGGAAGCTCCCGCGCAATGTAATCGATCTGCTCCTCGGTTGCCATTTTTCATTTCCCTCCTCCATTTATCTAACTCGGTTATATATTATAGCACATTTTCGAAAGATTGTCAAGAGGGGGAGTGAAAATTAAAAATGTTCTTTGTTTGTTTAGATATTCTGTGATTTATCGACATCAATTCACAGCCATGCTCGGCACAAGCTTTGCGTTATCTTGCGCTTTTCACTCACCACCTTCGCCAATTTGCAAATTCACTCGGATATTCGAGAACAGATTCATCATCACCCTGCACAAAAATCCCGTCACGCATATGTACACATTGCCGATTTTGAGCCTTTCGATGCTTTTTATCTTGACAAATGACAAAGCTCATGGTATAATTAAATCAGCGGATGGATTTCAAAATAAAAGGAGTTGTGAAATATGAAGCTGAATATTGACAAGGTACAAAAATCCTACGGCTCGAATCTCGCGCTGAACAATTTCTCGGCGGTGCTTGAACCCGGTATCTACGCGCTTCTCGGCCCGAACGGCTCGGGAAAATCAACTCTGATGAACATCATCACCGACAACCTCAAGGCGGATTCGGGTGAGATAACCTACACCGACGAAAACGGTGTGACCGAAAATGTTCTGAAAATGGGGGTGCGCTTTCGCGAAAAGCTCGGTTTTATGCCCCAGTATCCCGGACTCTATCCGAATTTCACGGTCGAGCGGTTCATGTGGTACATGGCGGCTCTGAAGGGTCTGCCAAAGGAGAAGGCGAAAAAGGATATCCCCGAGATACTCGCGGCGGTCGAGCTTGACGATGTGCCGCGCAGAAAGATCGGTGCGCTCTCGGGCGGCATGAAGCAGCGTCTGACTCTCGCGCAGGCGGTTTTGGGCGATCCCGAGATACTGATCCTCGATGAGCCGACCGCGGGTCTTGACCCTAAGCAGCGCATAGCGATACGCAATTACATATCGAGGATCGCGTTCGACAAGATCGTCATCATCGCGACACACGTTGTTCCCGACATCGAATTTATCGCGCGGGATATCATCATGCTCAAAAAGGGTGTGATCGTTGACAGTGCCCCGCCCCACGAGCTGACTAAAAAGATCGAAGGTAAGGTCTGGAACGTCCCCTGCAAGGAGCTTGAGGTGCAGTCGATGCAGAACAAATTCCGCGTGACCAACATTTCGCGCGACGATGACAACGGCGACGTTCTCCTGCGAGTTCTCGCCGAAGAGCAGCCGACCGCCGAATCGAAATCGGTCGCGCCGACGCTCGAGGATTATTATCTCTACATCTTCGGCGAAGCCTCTGCCGACAACTGAATTTTTTCCGCCGCCGATCGAGGCATTGAAGCTCGATCGGCGGTTTTTGCGGCTCGGAGAGCGCAAAAAACGAGCCGTGAAGCAGCTTCACGGCTC
>CAYRKS010000310.1:0-1898 GCA_964424855.1 uncultured Lachnospiraceae bacterium | reverse complement strand
TTGAGGACAACTATATGTGGTACGCGGGCTACGGCTTTTGCGAACAGCGTCCCGACGGCGGTGCGGCACACATAAAGGGCTGGAGCGGCGGAAACCGCAACCGCGCGACCAACTATGTGATCAAGAACAACTGCATGGTCGATACCATCGCGTCTATGGTCGATATCTGGTCGATGCTGCGCAATCCCGACGGAAGCGATTCCATGCCGTCGTTCATCGACAACAATTTCGCGGCGCATCTCGGAGACATCTTCGGTGCGGTCACTTCGACGGGAGATTCGACGAGAGCTCCCTTCGGCGCGGGTATTCCCGAATATCTCGGCGACCGTTCGAACGGAGATATTTTCTGGATCGAGGAATGATTTAACATTCACCGCTTGAAATCCATCGGGGCATATGGTATAATATTATAAAACGAAGCTCACGATGACCCGTCGGCGTTTTTGCCCGGGTCATCGCCGCTTTGAAAGAAAATTACTCTGCTTGGAGGATATTCATGAAGGACGAGAAATATTTTAAGGAAACACAAAGATCGCATGAGCTGATCTACGACGGAAAGGTTCTGCACGTTTACAAGGACAAGATCGGTCTGCCCGACGGAGGCGAGAGTATGCGCGAATACTGCATACACAACGGCGCGGTCGCGGTCGTTGCGCTGACCGACAAAAACGAGATCATCTGTGTAAGGCAGTATCGCTATGCTGTCGGTCGCGTCACGCTCGAGATACCCGCGGGAAAGCTCGATCACATCGGAGAAGAGCCGCGTGAAGCGGCACTGCGCGAGCTTCGCGAGGAGACCGGCTTCAGCTGCGAGACTCTCACACCGATCGGAACGCTCCTGACCTCACCCGCGATACTTTCGGAGGTCATACATATGTATCTTGCCGAGGGACTGACTCCGGGAGAGACCGATCCGGACGAGGACGAATTTTTGGAGCTTGTTTCGATACCGGCAGAAGAGCTCAAGCAGATGATAATAAGCGGGGAGGTCGCCGATTCGAAGACTCAGGCGGCGGTTCTCAAGGTCTGTGCGATGAAAAATATCTGATCCGTCAAAATCCACATACTTTCGTTGAAATTTATACAAAAAACCATCACATTACATATATACAAAAACGAAAATATATGGTATAATAATTAAGGATATATTATAGATAATGACATCATCGGAAATATCTTCTCACATAAAAATATGTATTGTGAACATATGGAGGAAACTAAAATGGCAAATCTCAACGCATTTGCGGAAAACCAGGAAGTCAAGACTGTTGACTCAAACAAGAAGGTTCGCATCGGTATTATCGGTACCGGCTGGATCGCTGACGCACACATCGAGGCTTATAAGAAGCAGCCCGATGTCGAGATCGTAGCAGGCTGCGACCTCATTCCCGGCAAGGCAGAGGCTTTCTTCAAGAAGCACGGTCTTGAAAATGTTAAGTGCTACCTCAGCGATGAGGAAATGATCGCTGATCAGGCTAACCTCAAGCTCGACGGCGTTTCGGTCTGCACCTACAACCGTCAGCACGCTCCCTGCGCTATCCACGCTCTTGACGCAGGCATCAATGTTCTTCTCGAGAAGCCCTTCACTGTTACCACCGAGGAAGCAGTTGAGGTCATGAAGGCTGAGAAGAGAAGCGGTAAGATCCTTTCCATCGGCTTCCAGCCCCGTTTCGACGCTAACATGATCATGGTTAAGAATGTCGTTCAGTCCGGCGTTCTCGGCAAGATCTACTACGTTCAGACCGGTGGCGGTCGTCGCCGCGGTATCCCGACTCCCTTCGGCACCACCTTCATCGAGGACAAGACCGCAGGTCTCGGCGCACTCGGAGATATCGGATGCTACGCTCTTGACGTTGTAATGAACGCTCTCGGCTATCCGAAGCCTCTCACCGTTTCGG
>CAYRKS010000309.1:0-1932 GCA_964424855.1 uncultured Lachnospiraceae bacterium | reverse complement strand
CGCAATTTTTACAAGTCCCGAATCGACCATTTCGCGCGCCGTCTCCCAAGAAAAATAAGGTAGCATCGGCGCACCCGTGTCCTTGTAGGTCGAGCATCCGACAAAAGAGCCGATGACGCAGATCGTTGCCTTGTCGCCGCGCTTTTGCAGCTCGGGGAACGCCAGCTCGTAATTCGATTGATAACCGTCATCAAAGACAATCGCAACAGGCTTTTCGGGTATTTGCACATCCTCACCGTTTGCATACGCGATAATATCATCGAAATTCACAGTTTCATATCCGTTTTCTGCAAGATAATCGAGATGCTCGGCAAAAAGCTCCCGCGAGATCGTGACAACATTGTCGCCCACCTCGTCGAGATGATGGTACATCAATATCGGCAGCTCGATCTCCTCCGCTCCACCGCCCTGCCATATTATCGCACAGACCGAGATCGCACAGACCACGATTATGAGAGCCGCCAGAGCCGCGACCTTGAATTTTTTGTTCAGCTTCAAAAGTCCCCCACCTTTCGTAAAAACGCCAAGCGTTACAGCACTGTAATTATTATACTACATTTTCACGAAAAAATCAAGTACTTGAGGAGATTTTTTTGAAAAAAGATTGAGTTTTTGAGGATGTTCTACAGAGAAGCTCGGATAAAGGCTGAAATTCAGCCCGCAAGATCGCCGTTTCGCGGCAGAAAAAATCCGCAAATTTTCCTCGGAGCAATAAAAATCCGCTCATCAATGAATGAGCGGATAAATGCTATGGTGCGGATAACAGGGGTCGAACCTGCACGGTTTCCCACCAGATCCTAAGTCTGGCGCGTCTGCCAATTTCGCCATATCCGCATATTTTTAGTGTTCCGAGTCCGAAAAGCCGCATGAATGCTGACTCATATTATATACTTCACTTTTACTCGCCGGACCTTTTGCCGTTCGACTCGCTAAACTTGCAAAAACCACATACATATTATATCATATAATTCGAGATTTGTCAATAGAAAAGAACGATGTTTTGCAAAAAATAATTTCGATAAAAAATTTCCAAACGACCGTTTTGAGACCGATCCTGCCGGTTTTCGCCGATTTGCCGCGAGATCGCCAAAAATGCTCCCGACGGAGAGTATCCGTCGGGAGCATTTCATTTTTAGGGTAAAATTATTCTGATCATCGCGAACTGAATGAGCTCCTTCAGAGCAAGCGTCAGAGTGCCGTTGCTGTATTCAAAGGTCTGCTCCTCCTCGCTCGCACCGCAGACGCGGACGACTCTCGAGGGCTTTTTGCATTTTATCGAGATCGAAAAATCGCGGATCGGAAGCATTTCATCTGTACAGAGCAGATCGACCGCGCAGAGCTGAAGCCCCTCCTCGGTCTCGAACAGCGTCAGCTCGACCTGACGCGGCGCATCGGTGCGAAGGCTCGGCTCAATGAAGCCTTCGATCAGCTCGCAGAGCAAACGCTTATGCGAACGGCGCGGATCGTTTTCGATCGGAGCCGCAGACCATATTACCCTTCCGAGTCCGAATTTCTTCGCGACTATAGCCGGAATATCGCTCGAAACTCCGGGAGGATTCGAATGTATCGACGCGAATTTGCGCTCACCCACGCGGGTATACGGCAGCTTCATCGTCGCAAGCAGCTCCGAGCGATCGAGCTCCGCAAAGCGCACGATCGGCTGAGAAAGCTCGGTCGGGAGCGGATAATCGGGCGTGAACTCGCCGAATATCGACTCTCCGTTTTCGGTCGGCGCGAAATAGACCGCCGTCTCGAGCGTGAAGCCCTCAAGCTCGCCGCCGAGCAGGGTCTTTACAAGCTCGGGCTCACCGATGCCCGACATATACAAAGCTCCGCCGTTTCGTACATATTCGACGATATCGCGGCGATTTTCCTCACTGAGTCCCGCGATACCGCCGGCAAGCACCAGCTTGAAATCCGAGAGCCGCTTGG
>CAYRKS010000308.1:0-1940 GCA_964424855.1 uncultured Lachnospiraceae bacterium | reverse complement strand
CGATATTCGCGAGAGCCGTGCGAGTCTCGGTCATGAAGTTGATGTACATCTCGGCGGCTTCCTTGTTTTTAGCCCCCTTCGGAATGCACATGGCATCGACAAAGAGGTTGGTTCCCTCGGAGGGTACCATATAAGCAAGGTCGGGATTGTCGCCGATCATCGTTATCGCGTCACCGGCATAATATGGTGCGAGAGCCGCCTCTCCTCCGGTCATCTTGTCGAATATCTCATCCATTACATACGCCTGAACGAGTAGCTTCTGGTCGGTCATAACGCTCGCCGCAAGGCGAAGCTCCTTTTCGTCGGTGGTATTCATCGAATAGCCGAGATATTTGCAGGCTATCGCAAATGCGTCACGCGAGTTTGAGAACATGAGTATATTGTTTGCATACTTTTCGTTCCAGAGTATGCCCCAGGAGCCGAGATCCTCCTCATCGACCATCGTGGTGTTGTAGATGAGTCCGACCATTCCGACCGTGTAGGGTACGGAATATTCCTCGGTCGGGTCGTACTCCATACCGTGATAACGCTCCATTATCTTCGAATAGTTGGGAATGTTCGAAAAATCGAGCTTTTCGAGCATATCCTCGTCGATCATTCGCGCTATCATATAGTCGGAGGGGATTATAACATCATAGCTCGCGCCGCCGCTCTTGAGCTTTGCGTAACGCTCCTCGTGGGTCGCGAAGGTGGTATAATGGACCTTTATTCCAGTGAGCTTTTCGAACTCGCGGTTCGTGTCAAAGTCACCCTCGTTTCCCTCGTTCACCGAGATGTATTCGCCCCAGTTGTAGACATTTATCGTGACGTTCTGACCGCGAAAGCGATCCCAGTCATAATCCGAATATGGGATATCGGCATATTCGACCGCAGCTGCCGAAAGCGTCAGAGAAGCGGCTATCGCAGCGAGCGAGATGAGAGCCGTGATACGCTTTTTCACCGAGCCGCACCTCCCTTTTTAGCCTTCTTGGGCTTCTCACTGCGTATTTCCGAAATGTTCATGATGAGAAGAACCACCAGAACTACAACGAAGATTATCGCCGAAAGCGCATTGACCTCGGGCGAGACCTTACGTCTCGTCATCGAATAGATCGTTATCGGAAGGGTCTGAGAGGTCGAGCCGTGCGTGAAGTAGCTTATCGTGAAGTCGTCGATCGAATAGGTCAGCGACATAAGGAAGCCGGTAACTATACCCGGCATTATCTCGGGGATTATAACGTGTCTGAATGCCTGGATAGGACTGCATCCGAGGTCGAGCGCGGCATCGTAGAGATTTTTGTTCATCTGCCGCAGCTTTGGCAGGACATTCAAAATGACATATGGCACGCAGAAGGTTATATGCGCGCAGATCAGAGTGAAATATCCGAGGTCTATGTTCAAAGCGACAAAGAGCAGCATGAGCGAGACACCCATTACCATCTCGGAGTTCATTATCGGGATGTAGGTTATGTTTATGACCAGCGAACGGGTTATCTTCTTCATGTTGTAAATTCCGATAGCCGCCGCAGTTCCGAGGATCGTCGAGATTATCGATGCCACCGCCGCAACGATCAGCGTGTTCAGAAGGCTCTTGAGTATGACCTCGTTGTTGAAGAGCTTTTTGTACCAGTCAAGCGTGAAGCCCGTCCATACCGTGCGCGACTTCGACTGATTGAAGGAGTTTCCGATGAGCACGAAGATCGGCGCGTAAAGGAAGAGAAAAACGATAAAAATATAGATTTTCGAAGATATTTTTTTCAAAGCAGCACACCCTCCATATCCTCGTTGTCGAGCTGATTCGTTATCGACATACAGAGGAAGATGAATACCATGAGAACGAGCGATATCGCCGCACCGAGGTTCGGATTGTATGCGTTGCCGAGGAACTGAAGGTCGATAAGGTCACCTATGAGCATATTGGTTCCGCCGCCGAGCATACGCGAGATTATAAAGGTCGAGAC
>CAYRKS010000307.1:635-1985 GCA_964424855.1 uncultured Lachnospiraceae bacterium | reverse complement strand
GCTTGCCTGTGTGCCGGTGGTTCCCTTCGAGCCGAGCAGCTTGAGACTTCCGGCAACGTAATCGAGATCCTCAAGATCGAGCGAAAGCTCGTAGAGCCAGAGCGACGCGCGCTTTCCGACCGTGGTGAGCTGAGCCGGCTGAAGATGAGTGTAGCCGAGCGCGGGCATACCCTTGTATTCGAGCGCGAAATCGCGGAGATTTTGCATCACGGCGAGGAGCTTCGAGCGAACGAGCTTGAGAGCCTCGCGCATGATTATAACATCGGTGTTGTCGCCGACATAGCAGGAGGTCGCGCCGAGATGGATTATCGGGCGAGCCTTCGGACACTGGTCGCCGTAGGCGTGAACGTGTGCCATAACATCGTGGCGGAGCTTCTTTTCATATGCCTGCGCCGCATCGAAGTTTATGTCATCCTTGTGAGCCTCAAGCTCGGCGATCTGCTCGTCGGTTATGTCAAGACCTGCCTTCTGCTCTGCCTTCGCAAGCGCGATCCAGAGACGGCGGAAGGTGCGGAACTTCATGTTCTGCGAAAAAAGGTACTGCATTTCGTCGCTTGCATAGCGAGTCGAAAAGGGCGATTCGTAAATGTCGCGAATATCTTTCATTTTGATAACAACAGCCTTCGACCTTCGAAGGCTTCCTTTCTGCTCTTTTTGAGCTTGTGTGCAAAAGGCGATCCGAGCTTTTTCGGACTCTTTGCCAATTTTCAAGCTTTTATTACATATAATATTATATCACGTTTGCCGCCCGATGTCAAGTGAAAAAAGCGGGAAATAATGCGATTTGGCATTATTTCCCGAACTTTTTCGAAATTCAGTTGAGCATTTCCATTGCATCCTCAATGCTTGCCTCGAGCGAGGGCATGACTGCCTCGAGCTGCGAGACGATCTCCTGAGACTTTGCGGTGACAGCGTTGCGGATAGGCGTTCTCACGGTGTCCGACCAGCCGTAGGGGATGGCGAGGTCGATGACACGGCTGCTTCTGATGATCTCGAGCATTTCGATCGAGTCATCGTTTCTGAGGGTCTTCTGAGATACACGTCCGCTGTAGAATTGCGGCATTACGTTCTTGTAGGAGAGATAGGACATCGCATCCATGACTGCGGCGGTCTCATCGATGGTGCCGCTCGTGACCGGAACGCACATTACATAGCAGTAGGTTCTGAGGTTTCTGTAGCTCTCCTGCTCCTCGTCCCACTTCGGTATCGGAAGTATGCCGTAGCTCGTCTCCATGTCGCGGTAGCCGTTGGCAGCCTTGAGCTGAGCAAGCATCATGAGCGAGCGTCCCTGCTTGAAGAGTGTCTCGTAGTGAGTTACCGGGTTTCCGCTGGCGAATATGTACTCTCCAT
>CAYRKS010000307.1:0-625 GCA_964424855.1 uncultured Lachnospiraceae bacterium | reverse complement strand
CCGAGCAAAGCTTTATGACCTTCTGAACGACATCGATGAACTTTTCGCCCTTCGCGGCGATCTGGGGCTGACCGTCCTTGTCGGCGGTAACAATATCACAGCCCGAGCCGAAGATCAGCGCGACCTCGCCCTGATCCCATGTGCAGACACCGTAGACCGCATTTCCGTTTTCATTGAAGGAAAAGCTCTCGTCTCCGTTGAGATTTGCGCCCGCCTTCAAAAATTCTCCGTAGCGGTCAAGCGTCCACTTGCCCTCGCGAACCATGTCATAGGGCGAATCGAGCTGAAGATCAGTCATATAATCCTCGTTTATGAAGGTGACAAGCGTTCCCTCGAAATCGACCAACGAGGCATCGGTGTAGGCATAAAGTATCTGACGCTGCTCCCCGAGTCTTGCGCCCTCGGTCGCTGCACCGTCCCACCAGGGTTCGTCGAAATTGAAGCCCTCGACATCCTGCATATCGGCGAGTCCGCCCTCTGTCAGAAGCGACTGCGTCCAGAAATCGCGCAGGAATGCGACATCGTATACATCATCGTTCGAGGCGATGAGCTTGCGGAGCTGATCGCTCGCCGCCCTGAGCTCATAGGAATCGTCAACGACAATGTTTATCTTGAATATCTCCTC
>CAYRKS010000306.1:419-1987 GCA_964424855.1 uncultured Lachnospiraceae bacterium | reverse complement strand
TAGGCGTTAGCTCCCCGAAAAGCTCGTACATGAGCTCGGGCGAATATTCGCGTCCTTCGAGACGTATCGCGCGATCCTCCGTGTCCGAGATCGGTATCCCGGTCGAGGGTGCGCCGTACACCTCCTTCATAAGCTGCTCTCCTTTCTTTCGCAGACCCTCTCGACAATCGATCCTTTCAAGGTCATCTGTGTCGAATAGGTCACATTCCTGTGCCGATTTGCTACTTGCTTTATCGGCTTTTTTGTGTTATAATCATTATATCACATTTTCCGGCTCAATGCAAGAGCCTTTTGGAGGAAAAATATCATGTTCATGCAGGATAACAAATTTTACATTGGAGCAAACTACTGGGGCTCGAAGTCCTCGATCAATATGTGGTCGGAATGGGACGCGGCTTCGGTAGAGGAGGATTTTCAAAAGCTCGCGTCGATCGGAGTCAAAACGCTCAGAATGTTCATCGTCTGGGATGTCTTTCAGCCGCTCAAGCCGATCCTCAAAAACATGGGGGTCTACGAATATCGCACTCCCGACGAAAAGCCCTTCCCCGACACCGAGGCGGGACGCGCGGGAGTCAGCGAGGAGGCTTGCGAGCATTTCGAGGAATTCTGCCGACTCGCGGACAGGTATGAAATGAAGCTGATCGTCGGTCTTCTGACCGGTCACATGAGCTTCCGCTATTACTGCCCCGCGCCCTTTATCGAAAAGAATCCGCTCACCGACCCGACCGTCATTCGTTGGGAGCTCAAGCTCGTCAGCTATTTCGTAAAACGCTTCAAGGATCAGCAATCGATCGTCGCGTGGGATCTCGGAAACGAATGCAGTGAGCTGGGTCCGGTCACACCCGATGAGGCATTTGTCTGGATGAAGCTCATCACCTCCGCCATCCGCGAGGCAGACCCCACTCGCCCGGTCGTTTCGGGCTTCGCCGCGAGCGATCCGAGCCGCACAAAGCCCTTCAACATCCGCGACACCGCAGAGGTTGTCGATATCACGACGACCCACCCCTATCAGATATTCTCCCCGACTCAGATCGATCCGATAAACACCCTTCGCCCGGAGCTCGATCCCTCGGTACGCGCGAGCGTATGCGAATCGCTCGGTGAAAAGCCCGCCTTTATCGAGGAGGTCGGCTCGATCGGCTACACAAACAACAGCGAAAAAACCGAGGCGGATTTTCTGAAGACGATGCTCTGGTCAAGCTTTGCTCAGGGAAATCACGGCTGCTTCTGGTGGTGCGCCTTCGATCAGGGACATTTCGATTATCCGCCCTACGACTGGAACAACTACGGCAGCGACTACGGCTTCTTCCGCGCCGACGGCTCACCGAAGCCTATCGCCTCGGTCGTGTCAGAGTTCGATAAATTCCTCAAGACCTTCGAATACGCCGAGCTTCCGCGCCGCAGGACCAACGCCGTGTGCCTTGTGCTTCGCGAAAATACAAACCTCATGAAGCTCTACACGAATACCTTCGCCCTTGCAAAGCAGGCAAATATCGAGCTTTCCTTCGTCCATGCCGACGATCCGCTCCCCGATTCAAGCCTTTACATAATGCCGAGCGTCACCTCGA
>CAYRKS010000306.1:0-367 GCA_964424855.1 uncultured Lachnospiraceae bacterium | reverse complement strand
CAAGTCTCGAAAAGGTCAAAAACGGCGCATCGCTCTATCTATCGCTCGGCGGCACTCTCTTCAGACGCATCCCCGAGCTGACGGGTCTGACGATATCCTCGCGCGAAGCCGGAAGAAGCGAAACAGTCACTCTCGGAGAGAACGAATTCCGGCTCGGCAGCAGCTTCAGATACAACATCGAAGCGGTCGCAGACAGCTGCACGCCTCTCGCCTTCGGTGAGGACGGTCGTCCGATCTTTGTTAAGAACGCCTACGGAAAGGGCTTTATATACTTCCTCGCGCTTCCGCTCGAGCTCATTCTCGCCGACCGCGCCGGAATATTCAAGGACGAGACCTGCGCTCCCTACTATAAATTCTACGAGCAGTT
>CAYRKS010000305.1:0-2004 GCA_964424855.1 uncultured Lachnospiraceae bacterium | reverse complement strand
ATTTGCATAATAATGAAAAGATTCATAAGCATTTTTCTCCTGACCGCCATGCTCGCTTCTATGGCTGCCTGCGGAGACAATTCGGGAAACGGCAGTGATACCACCGCCGACTCCTCCGAAGACACCACCACCGTCGGAGACACCGAGTCCCAATACGACTACCCCGAGCTCGACTTCGGTGGAAATGATTTCAACATTCTCAATGTTGAACCCACCTGGTCTATGTATACATACATCGACTTCGAGGCTATGACCGGTGAGACCATCGATGACGCGATATATAACCGCAACCGTAATCTTGAGGATAAATACAAATTCACGCTGAATGTTGTCGAACAGCCGATCGGAGATCTTCTTCCGACAGTTCAGAAGTGCGTAGCCGCAAACGATAACGACTACCATGTCGCATATGTCCGCGGCAACACAGTTTCGAGCGCGATAACCGGCGGTCTTTGCACCAACCTCTATGAAGTCCCCAACCTTCAGCTCGATCAGCCCTGGTGGAACCAGTCTATCGTTCAGGACTCCTCGATCGGTACCGACAGCGACACTCTCTACTTCGTAATGAACGAACTCTCGCTCTGCTCCTTCGACCTCACCTGGACGGTCTTCTTCAACGAGTCCATGATGAAGGATCTCGGTCAGGAAATGCCCTACGACCTTGTTCGCGAGGGTAAGTGGACACTCGATACCTTCCACGACCTCTTAAAGCTCGGAACGAATCTCAACGGTGACTCGAGCTTCACCTTCTCCGAAAGCGGAAGCGCGATCTACGGCTTCACCTCCTTCTACAGAATGGTAGACGCAATGATCGTCGGTGCGGGCAATAAGTACACCGTAAAGAACAAGGACGGCATCCCCACACTCAACATCGAAAACGACGCATTCTACACCACCGCCGAAAAGCTTGCGGGCATCTTCGGCTCCGAGGGCGATTACATCACAAGTCAGGGCGGCAACGGTCACTATGAGAAAATATTCCTTAACGGACGCGCTCTCTTCTGCGGCGCAGAGGTCAAGGCTTCGAGCGTATTCCGCGAGATGGTCGATGATTTCGGAATCCTCCCGCTCCCCAAGCTCGACGAAAATCAGGAGAGCTACTACGGCTGGATGAACTTCGATACTCCCACCATGATCATCCCCGCCTCGAACACTCAGCTCGAAGAGACCGGTATAATCCTCGATGCACTCTCCTACCTCTCCTATACCGATGTCCTTCCGAAGTACTATGAGATTCGTGTAAGCCAGAAGGGTCTCAGAAACGATGACTCGATCGAAATGCTCTCGATCGTTCGCGACTCGCTCACCTATGACTCGAGCCTTACCTACGGTTGGACGGCAGATCTCTCGTCCAGTCTCGAAAAGGAGATCGAAGGCGGCAGCAGCAGCATAGCCTCGATAATCGCAGCAGCCAAGAACGGCATCGCAACAAAGATCGAAAAGACCTTCGAAGATATCCAGTAAAAAACCTATCCAAGTCCCCGGGAAAATATTTTTCCGGGGACTTGATTATTTTGCCGATCTGTGGTATAATTATAGTCACAATATAAAATGTAAAAGAGGTATTATTTTGACTGAAAAAGGATTTATGACTGCCGATATGCACTCGCACAGTCACCACTCTATAGACGGAAAATACGCTCCCGATGCTATCTGCGAAGCTGCCTATCGCCTCGGACTCGGGATCGTCAATATCTCGGATCACTGCGATGTTAATCGTGATGCCGATACCCACTGCTATGAGACGATAACCGCCTCGGTCGCCGACGCTCTGAGACTCAAGCGCGAATACGATGGAAAGCTAAAGGTGCTTGCCGGGATAGAGCTCGGAAACGGACACTGGAAGCCCGACCTCGCGAAAAAATGCGCGGGCATAGAGGGTATCGACTGCATCACCGGCTCGGTACACCGTATAGTTTGTGATGGCGAAACTCTCATCCCAACGACCGCCGACTTCAACAGCATGACCCATGAGCATATCCTCAGACTTGTCAGAAAATATTT
>CAYRKS010000304.1:0-2014 GCA_964424855.1 uncultured Lachnospiraceae bacterium | reverse complement strand
GATGACCAAGTGTCCCGCGGCTCCCGACATGAAGGCTCTCGGCGAGCTGGGTATCGCGATAACCGATTACGAAGAGGAATAATATAATAATTTGCAAGGGGAAGAATGTCGGGTAATAAAACGCCCTCACGGGCATTTTTCCCCTTTTTGTGAAAAGCCTATGGATATAAAAAGCCGTCGCTCCGAGCTTGACATAACGCGGATATTCGCACTCTTTACGGTCATCTCGGTGCATTTCTTCCTGAACAACGGATATTACAGCTATCCAGTAAAGGGCGGTCGGATGCTCCTTATGACCATAATGCGCACGGCGTTCATGGTCTGCGTCCCGACCTTTATAATGCTCACGGGATATCTCATGAATCAAAAGAGCCTTTCGGCGCGGTATTACAGGGGGATAACCAAGACCCTCGTGATATATGTCCTCGCCTCGCTTGCCTGCCTTGTATACAAGCTGACCGTGCTGAAGCGCGAGCTTTCGCCCCTGAACGCTCTGAGCGGGATATTCAACTACACGCTCGCGAACTATTCGTGGTACATCGAGATGTACATCGGACTGTTTTTGCTCATCCCCTTTCTCAACATACTTTGGAACGGTCTGAAATCAAAGAAGGAGAAGCTTTGGCTTTGTGTGACGCTGATGATTCTCACCTCGCTTCCGAGCGTTTTCAACATCTACAACTTCACGCTTGAGGGCTGGTGGAGGTCTCCGACACTCTCGAACGAGTATCATCAGATACTCCCCGACTGGTGGACGATACTCTATCCGCTGACCTATTACTTTCTCGGAGCCCTTCTGCACGACTTTCCGCTCAGGCTAAAGCAGAGGTACAAGCTTATTTTGTATCTCCTCTCGGCGGTCGTGTTCGGTCTGTTCAACTATTATCGCAGCTATGGCGGGAATTTCGCGTGGCGGGTCTACAACGACTGGTACGGTCTTCCGACCCTCATTACCACCCTTTTTGCCTTCGCGTTTTTCAGCTCGATAAACACCGAGCGGCTCTCGAACCCGATAAAGCGCATACTTAAGGTCATCTCAGACCTCTGTCTCGGGGCGTATCTTGTGTCCTACATATTTGACAATCTGCTCTATGCCGAGCTCAACAGAGCTGTTCCCGAGATGCTCGATCGGCTGTATTATTACCCGCTGATAGTTCCCGCGGTATTCATTTTGTCGCTCGCGTTGTCGGGAGTACTCGAGCTTATTTACCGCACACCGATAATTCTGTATAAAAAGCGAAAGGAGCTTAAAAATGCTGAACGATAACAACGGAAGAATGTTTTTCCCGGGCGAGCCTTGGCGCGCCGAGCGCAAGAAGCGCACACATCTGCTGAACCAAAAATACAATCAGCTCAGCGAGGATCAGCCCGAGGCACGGCGCGAGATACTTCGCGAGATTCTCGGAGAGCTTAAGGAGGGAACGGCGTTCTCGCCGCCCATAACCTTCCATTACGGCTGTCACACGAAGATCGGCAAGAACTGCTTCTTCAACTTCAACTTCACCTGCCAGGATGACGGCGAGGTCGAGATCGGGGACAACTGCGATTTCGGTCCGAACGTGACCATCGTAACTCCGATACACCCGATGCTTTCGGACGAGAGACGCGCGCTCCGCTGTCCCGACGGAGTGGGCAGACGACTCTGCTACACAAAGCCGGTCAAGATCGGCAAGGGCTGCTGGATCTGCGCGAACGTGGTGATCCTTCCGGGTGTTGAGATCGGCGAGAACTGCGTCATCGGCGCGGGAAGCGTGGTCACGAGGTCTATCCCCGCAAACAGCTTTGCCGCGGGAAACCCCTGTCGAGTGATCCGCGAGCTGACCGAAACCGACTCGATGGCGAACCACCCCGAGCTTTTGGGCGACTGCGAAGTGATAGGAGAGCTTTGATCGAGGGGGGCGCGGCGTTGCCGCGCTCGGCTCCGCCTTTATAGTGAAGGGTGAAGAGTGAAGAGTGAAAAGTGAATAGTGAAGGAAACGACTTGACGCGGTGCGTCAAGTCGTTATTTTTATGT
>CAYRKS010000303.1:0-2019 GCA_964424855.1 uncultured Lachnospiraceae bacterium | reverse complement strand
CCTCACTGAATATATGCACTCCGACAGCCTCACCTTCAACGGCGAGCCGCGAAGCATAATAATCGGCGAATTTGGCGTAAACGGTGATCCCGAGAGCAACGATTCGCAGTCGATGCAGGCGGCAGCCTTCGCGCTCGCCTACTACGCCGCGGCGCAGAACGAGGACATTGACGCTTTCATCTGGCACCGCCACGTTGACCACATCGACGAGGGGATATACTGCGGTCTCTGGACGGCGCAGAACGACAACGTGCAGTTCCCGCTCACTAAAAAGACGATTTACACGGTATTTGCGCAGATCGACACCGAAAAGAGCGCGGAGGTCACGTCCTTTGTAAAGACCCTTGTCGGCAGCGGAGCCTTCAGCCTCTTCATGCCCGACAATGTGAAATACGACCGCTTCAATGTCAGAACGGTATTCACCGAGGCAGGTGCTGACGCGAGCGCATATGAAAAGGGCTACGGCAAGCGCACTCTGTTCGATCTGACTCAGGGCAGTCTCTGCGGCTTTTTCCCGACCGACAGCTTCAAATATGTCGAGCTCAGCCCCTACGGCAGCGAGAACACGACGATGCTTTATGCACGCTCGGCGGATATCCCGACCGAATATGCCGGCTTCGGAACCGTGATCACCGAGGAAGCCGCGCTCGAGGATGCGCATTACATAACCCTCGACCTGATGGCTGAGGCTCCCGAGGGAGTCGCCGGAGTGAACATAATGCTCAGACTCCAGAAGAACGGCACCGCCGACTCGGACACGGTGGTATTCGAGGGCGAGACACTTATAAAGCCGAATGAGCTGCAGACGATCAGCTTTTCGGTAAAGGACTTTGTTAAAAAGACCGACGGAGAGGTCGATACGCTCAAGCTCTGGATAAAGACCCCCGATGCCGCTTCTCCCGACGGAGACTACGGAATACGTCTCGGCAGCATAATCCTTCAGACCAAGAAGAGCGTTTCGGTTCTCGGAGTGATTGTAAAGATACTCCTCGTGCTCGTGCTGATCGTTGTCGCGGGCTATACGGTGCTTTATATCCGTGCGCAGAATATACGCAAGAGAAGACGCGCAGAGCGCGAACGCCGTATGCGCGAGCAGCTCCGTATGCAGGCGATGCAGCAGAATCGCGGTATGAACCCCAATTTCCAAAATCAAGGCTACACCGCGCAGTGGAACAATCGTCAGTTCGGAAACGATCAAAACGGACGAAGCAATAATATGAGATGACTCAAGTCCTTCGCACGCTATCCGTGCGAAGGCTCTTTTTTTGGCGGCTTTCAAGGAAGCTCGTGGCTTAAAAAAGGGCTTGAAAAATTTTTTTGAGAATTTTTCAAAAACCCCTTGACAAACGGGAGAAAGTGTGGTATAATATTATCCGTTGAGTCCTAAGACCACAGGTTAAGGCGAAAGCCCGGGTAATGTGTTCCCTGCCGAGGATGAATCAAATTGTGAAAATTACCGCTTCGCGTGCTTTTCATAAAGCCGCGGCGTATATGCTCATTTGCGATTCTTCTTCCAAAGTCTTCCGGACTGGACGAAGGATTTTTTTGATTTTCCCGGGAGGTGAAAACTATGCCAAGTGAGAAGATTTTAACTCAGAAGCAGCAGGCTGTCGCTGAGCTTACCGACAAGATCAAGGCCGCACAGGCAGGTGTTATCGTTAAGTTCGAGGGCATCACCGTTGCTGACGACACCGCACTCCGCGCAGCACTTCGTAAGGCAGGCGTTGAGTACTCGGTCGTTAAGAACACTATGATCGGCAGAGCTTGCGATGCAGCGGGCTACGGCGATCTCAAGAACGTTCTCGAGGGTATGAACGCAATCGCGGTCAGCACCGAGGATCCGGTCGCACCGGCTAAGATTCTTAAGGAATATGCCGACAAGATCGAGAGCTTCGAGCTCAGAGGCGGCTTCGTTGACGGAGAAGTCCTCGATAAGAAGGGTGTTGAAGAGCTCGCAGCTATCCCGCCGAAGCCCATGCTCGTCGGAAAGATGCTCGGTTCTCTCCAGAAGTCTCTCTA
>CAYRKS010000302.1:0-2032 GCA_964424855.1 uncultured Lachnospiraceae bacterium | reverse complement strand
TATGACCCGAGCGACAATGAATCGGCGGCAAGCTCGCTGGTCTACAAGCTCAAGGAAAACGCCACCGAGCGCATCCTCGACTTTATCGCGCTCGAATATTCGGCACTTCTCGAGCGAGCCGCGCCCGAGCTTTTCAACGGGACGATAAACGGCGGCGACATCCTTGTCACATGGATACCGCGCCGCCCCGAGGCGGTCAGAGTGATCGGCTACGATCACATGGAATGCTGTGCGCGGGTGCTTGCGAACAGCTGCGGCTTCAAGTGCAGACAGCTGATCCTTCGTTCGAAGGATGCGCTCGAGCAGAAGCTATTGAACACCAAGGGACGCTTTGAAAATGCCGAGCGGACGATGAGCTTTTCCGGAGTAAAAATAAGCGGGAAGACGATCGTTTTGATCGATGATCTGGTCACGAGCGGAGCCTCGATGCTCGCCGCCGAGACGATACTGCTCGAAAACGGCGCGAGAGCCGTTATAAGTGCGGCACTGCTCGCCACACATCACAGATCAAAAACGCTCGATTGAATATAAAATTAAAATTAAAATCGGAGGCGGTCGGGCTTGCGGTCTTGCCGTGACGATCTATCCACTAAAGAAAGTAATGATCATACTATAATGAAAACCGATCTTACGACTGCCGATCCGAACAAGGGACTGCTACTATACACGCTCCCTCTGCTCGGCAGTGTGCTGTTCACTCAGCTCTACAATATCGCCGACAGCCTCGTCGCGGGAAATTTCATCGGCGAGAGCGCACTTGCCGCGGTCGGAAACGCCTCGGAGATAACGCTGATCTACACCGCCTTCGCCTTCGGCTGCAATATGGGCTGCTCGGTCGTTATCTCACAGCTCTTCGGCTCGAGGGATCACCGTTCGCTCAGAACGGCGGTCACGACCTCGTACATATCCTTCGGTATAGCCTGCGCGATACTGACGCTGCTCGGACTTTTTTTCAGTCCCTTCGCGCTCGAGCTTATAAGAACGCCCGCAGAGATTTTCCCCGCTTCAAAAACCTACATACTGATCTACACGCTCGGAATGCCCTTCGTGTTCTTCTATAATATCGCGACCGGAATATTTTCGGCTCTGGGAGATTCGCGAACGCCCTTTATTTTCCTCGCCTGCTCCTCGGCGGCGAACGTGCTGGTCGATATCCTCTTTGTCGCGGTGTTTTCGATGGGAGTTGCGGGAACTGCTTGGGCTACCGTGCTTTGTCAGGGGGTCAGCTGCATTCTGGCTCTTATCACGCTTACAAAAAGGCTTCGGACGCTCAACGATGACGGAAGTCACGGGATATTCTCGTTTGCGATACTCAAAAAGATACTCCGCGTCGCGATCCCGAGCATACTTCAGCAGGCGTTCATCTCGGTCGGAAATATCGCGGTGCAGGGAGTTATCAACGGCTTCGGTGAGAGCGTAATGGCAGGCTCTACCGCCGCGCTCAAGCTCAACGCGATAGCTACCTCGACCCTCACGGCAAACGGAAACGCGCTCTCGACCTACACGGCTCAGAACATCGGTGCGAAAAAGCCCGAGCGGATAAAGAGCGGAGTCACAGCCTCGCTCATGATCGGCTTTGCCGCCTGTGTGCCGCTGATAATCTGCTTCTGCGGCTTCGGAGGCTTCTTCGTCTCGCTCTTTATGGAAAACGGCAGTGAGGCGGCTCTCGAGACCGGAAAGCTTTTCCTCAGGATCGTTTCGCCCTTCTATCTCGCGATAACGGTGAAGATAACCACCGACTCGGTGCTTCGCGGTGCAGGAGCGATAAGCTGCTTCATGATCTCGACCTTCGCCGATCTTTTCCTCAGAGCGGCACTCGCCTTTATCCTGTCGAGGTTCTTCGATTCGATCGGAATCTGGTGCTCGTGGCCGGTCGGCTGGACTATCGGAATGCTGATCTCGCTGGGCTTCTTCTTCTCGGGAAAGTGGAAAAACGCGAATCTGTTATTATTTGACGATATCGCGTCGAAAAATCTTCTAAATTTCATAAATTTTGCCGATTTACAAATCGGCAAAATTGGAGTATAATATT
>CAYRKS010000301.1:0-2046 GCA_964424855.1 uncultured Lachnospiraceae bacterium | reverse complement strand
AATGCAGATCGTATTTTCGCGGTCTGCATTGCTTTTTTGTGTTTAGGAGCTATCCTTTTTTCAAAGCTCGGCGAGTCGCAGCTTTCGATAAGTATACAGCTCTCGGTAAAGCCTTTGGTCGCAAAGGCGGATCGAGCGCGGCGGCAAGTCCTCGATAAGCACACAGCTTTCGGTAAAGCCTCGTTCGATTCGGAGAGAAAAAGCCAAGGCACATTTTCACGCCGAAATTCATATGCTGAAGTACAGCCACAAAAAGTCGGCTGGAAATCAAATGAAAGGCATGGTATAGCTTCATGTCAGAGATAAACAGAAACGGAGTACGCTCGCAGAGCGTCCCGGGAGCCTTCCAGAGCGCGGGAACTAACTTTGCGGCAAATCAGTCCTCGGGAATCCAAGGCAGCTCCGCAGGTGCGGGAAATGTGCTTATCGATACCTATCAGGTCTTCGACAGCTGCCGCGACCGCGACTGCTTTGAGGATACGCGGGTGTTTCTCGATGAGCTCGGGCAGGGACTCATCGAGCATACGAGTCAGGTTCGTGTAAAGACCGCAGAGATTTGCTCGGCGGCGATAAGCGTCGATCCTGTACAGCTTTCGCGCGGCTTTTACCGTGTGACCGTCCGCTGCTATGTAAAGCTCGAGTGCGAGGCGTGTGTCTGCCCGGGACGCGCACAGAGCTTTGCGGGTATCGCCGTCACCGAGAAGGAGACGGTGCTTTACGGCGGAGAGGGCGAGGTAAGAGTGTTCCGCTCGAATGCCGTTAGCGACAGCTTCTGCTCGGCTCCGTGTCAGGGCGAAATGACCACGAATCTTCCGATAGCCGTTGTCGAAACGGTAGATCCTATCGTTCTCGGAACGAAGGTGATCGATCCCACAGTAACTCCTGTCTGCCAGTGCTGCTGCTGTGAGGATATCCCCGCGGCGGTCGGCGCATCGATCGGCGGAGCACCCGTGGCGCAGGGACAAAAGCAGCTTGCGGTATCGCTCGGATTTTTCTCGGTGATCCGTCTCGAGCGTCCCGAGCAGTATCTGGTGAACGCAGTCGAATTCAGCGTTCCCGACAAGGAATGCTCGCACAGCGAGGATGACAGCCCCTGTGACGCATTCAGCCGCATGGCATTCCCGATAAGCGAATTTTCGCCGGGTCGAAACCGCAGTGACATCGGCTTTGGCTGCGGCTGTGGCTACAACAGCTTCGGAACGAGCTCGACGGCTCAGAATTCCTGCCAGTCGTCCGCGTCAAATCAGAGCGACGGAGGCTGCGGCTGCCGAAGGAGCTGACGAAGGCTTAACCTCGAGGGCAAAGGAGAAGGGCGCAGGAGCGTTTCTGATCGGATGCCCTCTCGAGGGCTTTTTCGAAGCGCGAATAATATCCGCGCCGTTTGCATAGGCTTTAATAAAAACTGCTCGGGAGTGGTGTGAAAATGCGAATATGCAGCTTGTGCGAGCTTAAAAACAAAGAGGTCATAAATATCTGCGACGGAGCGCGGCTCGGCTTTGTCTCGGATATCGAGCTTGAGCTCGATTCTGGGCGGGTGGTCGCTATGCTCGTTCCGGGCTGTTCACGGCTGTTTGATTTTGGCAAAGGGGAGCTTGTGCGAATACTCTGGTGCGATATCGAGCGCATCGGAGACGATGTGATATTGATCCGTCGTGCGGAGCTTTGTCCCGAAAGACCGGGCGGACACGGCGATCCGAAAAAACGACCGAGCTGCTGAGATATTTTTATTTATTCCACGCTGATATATCGCCGATTTCGATAAAAATTTACAATCATATCTTCGAACGGTACATTTTGTAACATTTTTGATGTTCCGGTGGGGTATCATTTCTTTATATGGCTTTGGAGTCGGCTCCGAGGCTCGTGATACCCTTTGGAGGAGCATGGATTTTTATGGAAATGATCGGTCTGAGATATATAAGAAAAAAGAAGAAATACAATCAGCTCAAGGTCGCGCTCGATCTCAACATCAGTCGCGAGGCACTTTCGCACTACGAAAACGGAAAGCGAAGCCCCGATCTTCAAATGCTCCGCATACTGTCGGAA
>CAYRKS010000300.1:0-2048 GCA_964424855.1 uncultured Lachnospiraceae bacterium | reverse complement strand
TTTTTGCTCTTGATCGGCAGGAATTTTCCGCTAAGCTCGCGCTCCATCGCCTCCAATACATCACGGTCATCGAGGAGCAGTCCTCGGCGCGAGAGCTTGTCCGCGACCGTTCGTTCGACCTCTGAGGGCGGAAGCTCCGCATCGAGCGTTATCGTCGGCACATTTGCTCCGAAATACAGCACACCCGCAGGCAGAACCTCGGTGTCGGGAGGGAATATGCCGCCCGAGCCCGCGCCGTTTTTCCAGATCGAAAAGAGGTAGAGCAGCATTTGCAGATTGAGACCGACCGCTATGTCGTCCATCGAGAATTCCTTAGTTCCGGTCTTGTAGTCGATGACGCGAACATATACCTTACCGTCTCGGCTGTAGGTGTCCACTCGGTCGGCTATTCCGCATATGCAGACCTTTGTCTTGTCGAAAAGCTCTATCTCGAGCGGTGCGACCGTGGGCTTGTTTGCCGATTGCTCGGGCGAAAAGCCGATAGGAAGCTCGAAAAATGCCGGGCTGAAGCTGCTCTGATCGAATTCGTCGGCGATGCTTTTGCAAAGCAGCTTTGAGGTTTTTCTCAGCCTTGTGAAAAGGTGCGAAAGTCGCGGATCGTCGGTCACGCTCAGCTTTTTTATGTATTCGTCAACGATCTCATCGACTACCGCATCTATCTCGGACTCGTCAAGCTCGGTCTTTGCGGCGAATATCTCGAGGATATGGTGGATGAACGTGCCTATGTCCGCCGAGTCGAAGTCGATCGGGAGCGATTCCTCGAGCTTCAGAACATATTTGCAGAAATATGAAAATCTGCAAAGAACATAGCTGTCGAGCCGCGCCTGGGTGAGCTTGAGATCGCCTCCGGCGATCAGCTCGGCGGTCTCCTCATCAAGGGTCGCGTCTCCCTCGGTCAGCGGCATATTGAGCCTTTTAAGCCCCGGAGAACCCGACAGATATTCGAGCATCGAAGCCTCAAGCTCGGTTCCGATCGATTCCGCGGCATATTCGAGAAGCTTCGGTCTGCCCTCGAGACGCTCCAAAAGCGGACGCTCGGAGTATTTTTCCACCTTGAGCTTCGGGAAGAGCTTCATTATGCGTATCGCTCCGAAGGACGGGCGCATCGCGCGTCCCGAAAGCTCGGCGATCGACCAGAGCAGAGTCACCGTTTCGGAGGATGAGGTCAGAGCACGGTAAAAGGTGAAGCGTTCATCGTTCGTGCGATATTCTCCGCCTCCCGCAAGCTCGACTCCGAGTGCGACGAGAGTTTCGCGGTCGGCATCGGTGAATATTCCGCCCGCCTCGGGCGCGGCGGGGAATATTCCCTCGTTTGCGCCGAGGATATATATGTGCTTCGTGTTTGCTCGGAGCAGTGAAGCGTCTCCGACCACCACCGCATCGACCGCCGCAGGTATCCGTCCGATATCAACACTGCCGAAAACGATCCCGAGGAGCTTTGAATAGACCTCCACATCGACCTCAAGCTCAGATATGACCGAAACGAGCTCGTCGAGCGAATCGACTATCGCCGACCAGAGCTGTGAAAGCTCGGCGGCCTCGGCAGGCTCGGAGACCTTTGCGCGCGCTTCGAGCTTTTCGGGAATATCGAGATCGAGAAGAAGCGAATAGAGCGCGGTCGAATGCTCTCGAACCGTCCTTGCCCTTGAAAGCGCGGTCAAAAAGACCTCGAGCGGTCGCATCAGCTTTTCGCGTGCGTCGTTTATCTTTGAAAGCTCGAGTGCCGCCTCCTCGCTCGGCTCGGCGGAAAATCCGCGCGGATCGAGCTTGAAACGCTCCGACCAGAGCCTTTGACCGCGTATCCTCCAGCGTTCGGCATAGCGTGTGAGTATCGACACCTCATCGAGCGAAAGCCCGGTCAGCCCGGTCTTCATGTAGGTTATAACATCCGAAGAGGCAAAATTACCTATGGCGATGGAATAGACCGAGAGGATCAGCCGCACGAGCGGCTTTTCGGTGAGATCGGTGCGCTTTGAAAAGAAGCAGGGGATTCCGTATTTTTCGAGTATCAGCTCGATCATTCCGCTGTAGCGATCCGCGCCGCGCAT
>CAYRKS010000299.1:0-2053 GCA_964424855.1 uncultured Lachnospiraceae bacterium | reverse complement strand
GAATCGATGACCCTTTGCGGCAAAAATATAAAGGACTACAGCCTCTATATCGACGGAAACCTTTCAACGCTCGATTCCGCAGCGATAGATCACTTCATCTCCGAAATATCTCGGCTCTGCGGCTGGAAGATAAGCCTGACAGCTTCGCCCGAGGCTTCTCCGCTGATAACCGTGAACGCAAAGGCTTCGGGAGATGACGGTAGCTGGCAGATAGACACCTCAGGCGAGAGCATAACGATCAGCAGGAGCGGTGAATATTCACTTCCCGCCGCGCTGAATCGGCTCTACGATCTCGCTTCGCCGAAAAACGGAGAAAAATCTATCGACATAACCCTTGATAGCAGCATCTCGGGAAAGCTCGATAGCTCCCCGCTCGTTAAATTCAACCTTCCCGAAGCCTATCCCGCGATGGAGATAAGCTCGGCGGCAGACGGCGGAGTGTGGGAGGCGTTCGAGCAGGCGGTATCCGAGCTTCCCGAGGAGATAACCGTTCTCGAGAGCTTCGATCCTGAGAAATATCCCGAAGCAATGCGCTATCAGATATTCGTCTCGCCGAACGGCGATGACAGTGCGCTCGGAACGATCGACGCTCCGCTGAAAAATCCTCAGACCGCACTCGACCGTATAGCCGGAGCTGGCGGCGGTATCGTATGGCTGCGCGAGGGCGAATACAATATCACCTCGCCGCTCACGATAGATCAATCGCACAGCGGAAGCAGCTTTGCACCGACCTTTATAAGCGCGTACAACGGCGAGAGAGTCAAGCTTTCGGGCGGTGTGACGATAAGCCGCAATAACTTCTCCACTCCGACCGACAGCTCACGTCTCAATGAAACCGCCGCGAAAAATATCCTCGTGTGCGATCTTTCATCGCTCGGGATAACCAAGGATCAGTTCGGTGCATTTTCGACCTCGAGCCGTCCTACCCTGATAATTGACGGAAAAATACAGACTATAGCGCGATACCCTAACCTCGGCGAAAAGCTGCTCGTCATGGGCGAGGTCATAGATGTCGGAAAGGTCACCGATCAGTACAGCGATCTCTACGAGGAAAACAAGGACAAGACGAGCGGCTGGACCTTAAAGCTCAGTGATGATCGTCCGAAGCAGTGGACAAACGCCAAAAACGTCTGGGTATACGGCTCGGTCTTCGCCGAATGGCACCGTCAGCACTATCCGGTCGTATTTGATCTCGAGGCGGAAACGATGTCCTCGTCGGTAAACTGCTATCTCGGCGCGGTATGGAAGGTGGACAACACCTTCTATTATTACAACATACTCGAGGAGCTTGATGCTCCGGGTGAATGGTATCTCGACTATGAGAACGGGCTGCTCTATATCTATCCCGAAGCCGAGTTTGAAAGCGTCTCGCTCATAACCTCGGAAAGCAAGATAATGAATATAGAGACTGCAAGCAACATAGTCATAAACGGTCTTGAGATCAGCGGCACACTCGGAAACGGTATCTCAGCGACAAACTGCGAGCAGATAGTAATTCAAAATTGCAGCATCTACTCCTGCGGAAAAGCCGGACTTACCATATCCTCGTCGAAACGCTCGGGCGCGATCTACACAGAATTCCGCGACAACGGCGACGGGCAGTGTGATATCTCGAGCAACAACCGAAAGAATCTGATCCCCGAAAATAATTTCATCCAGAACTGCACCTTCAGCGGCAGCTTTTCAAAGAGCGGAGCCGGTATCTCGGGTGTTGCAACGATAGTATCGCACAACTACTTCGACGGACAGCAGATATTCTTCGGTACCTCGAACGAATCGATCGTCGAATACAACGAATTCTACCGCGGTCCCGACACAAACGATGCCGGAATGATCTATCTCAACGGACGCTATCTCTCGTCCCGCGGAAATCACATCCGCTACAACTATTTCCACCATCTTGAGGATATCCATGCGGGAGTTTATCTCGACGACTGCTCGGGCGGACATTACGTCTACGGAAACATCGTCGATGTCGTAAACACCGACAAGGACAGATACACCTGGAAGATGACCTACCGTCTGCACAACGGACGCGAATGTGTATTCTACA
>CAYRKS010000298.1:0-2080 GCA_964424855.1 uncultured Lachnospiraceae bacterium | reverse complement strand
TTATACCGAGAGCGACCGCCCAGCTGACCGGCTCGAAATAATATTCGGTCTCGGGGACATCGGTGAAGCTGACCGAGGGTACGGGTGTGATATCTTCGCTCGAGGCGGTATCGAAGGCGAGGACTATATCGCCGTTTTCATCCGTAACGATGTACAGACATTCGTCATGAAGGATATAGCTGCCGTCGGAAAGCGGCGCGGTATTGCTTTCATCGCCGTACCGATAGATATTGTAGGGGGTATCTCCGTAGCGGAAGGAGGAGGAGTATAAAACCGTTCCCGGCTCAGTGAAGTAGGTGAACACCTCGAGGTCATCGTATACGGTTACGGCATCGCGTGTGATATAATCGGAGATGTAGAGCTTTCCGATCTCGCTTTCGCGTATCAGCTCGGCGTTTTCGGGGCTTCCGACGACTATGTATATGCGGCTTACACCCTGTACGCTCGACATATAATAGACACCCTCATCGAGCGTCCAATAGGTTCCCTCGGCGTAGCCGTAGAACTCGTCCTCCTCGGTATAATCGTTCGGGGCTTCATAGGTCGGAGCGATAGAGCTTCCGACGAAAACCTTACCGTCATCGGCTATATAAGCGTGTGCCATCGAAGAGCCGAGCGACAGATTCGCATCGACAAGAACCTTGACGGTACAGGGCGCGGAGCAGTAATAGACGTGGTGACTGATCCCGTCATCCTCATAGAAGCCGTGCGACTTTATGTCGGTTATTGAGACGCGGGAAAGGATATCGCCCTCCGAAGCAGCGATCCCGTTAGGCGTTTCGGTCGTGCTCCAGTCAAGGGCGGCGGCACCGGTGGCAAGCGGCATACAGAGAAGAGCCGCGAGCAGTGCTGAGGTTATGCGTTTGTTCATGGCGTTAAGCTCCTTTATATATAATGTACATTTATTATAGCACAAATTTTGGTGTGTGTCAAGAGCTTACGGGGATTTTATCCGCGAAAAATAGCGTTCGGGGAGGGGCGGCTGCTAATTTTAAGTCTCTCGGAGGGATGATTGCTAACGAAAATCCTCGAATTCATTTATGGTTTACAATTATTTAATAAAATATACTTGAATTAGGCGCGAAAAAGCGGTACAATATATACAGTGATTAGCACTTGAAGCTCGAGAGTGCTAAAACACAGTTGGAGGTGAAAGGAATTGCCGACGGATAAAAACGAATTGTCCGAACGCAAGAAGCTGATACTTAAGGCGATAATCGACACGCATATCAACATGGGCGAGCCGGTCGGCTCGAAATATCTCACGCGATATGAGCAGCTTGCCTTTTCCTCCGCCACGATACGAAACGAAATGGCGGAGCTCGAGGAGCTTGGCTATCTTGAACAGCCTCACACCTCGGCGGGACGGATACCCTCGCAGCTGGGCTACAGATTCTACGTTGACCAGCTCATGCAGCAGTATCGCATGACCTCGGCGGAGCTCGGTGAGCTTGACAAGCTGACAAAGCTCAAGGCGGCGGAGCTCGATCGAGTGCTTGATCGCGCGACAAAGCTCATGAGCAGCCTTACGAACTACACGGGAGTGGCACTGCGGAGAAATCAGCAGCAGCCGACGGTGGCGCGCTTCGATGTGATGTATCTCTCACCGAGCAGCCTGATACTCGTAATGCTCACGAACACCGGCGCGGTGAAGACCAGACAGCTTCGGCTCGGCTTTGAAATAAGCCGCGAGACGGCGGATCGCCTCTCGTCGATACTCAACGAATACGCCGCGGGACGCGAGATGGATAAGATCACACTTCCGATAATGCTTGAGATGCAGACAAGGCTCGGAGGCGCGGAGCTTATCAATCCGATAATGCGCGCGGTCTGGGACACGGTGAACGAGCCGGACGACGGCGAGCTTATGTTTGACGGAGTGAACAATCTGCTCAACTATCCCGAATATTCGGACATCGAAACGGTGCGCGATATGCTCGGTATGTTCGACGAAAAGGATGAGCTGCTCGATGTGATGAAAAACGGCGCGCAGAACGATTCGACGAACATTTACATCGGCTCGGAAAGCCCGGTCGAGGTGATGAACAACTCCTCGCTGATCTTCCGAACGGTAAAGTCG
>CAYRKS010000297.1:0-2093 GCA_964424855.1 uncultured Lachnospiraceae bacterium | reverse complement strand
AGGATGCGGAGAAGTTTGCAGAGGAAGACAAGAAGCAGAAGGAAGCTGTCGAGGTAAAGAACCAGGCAGAGGCTATGATCTTCCAGTCCGAAAAGTCCCTCACCGAGCTCGGCGACAAGGTCACCGATGCCGAAAAGGCACCCGTTACCGAGGCTATCGAAAAGCTCAAGGAGACCGTAAAGAACGGCTCCACCGAGCAGATCAAGGCTGACACCGAGGCTCTTCAGAAGGCATTCTACGCGATCTCCGAAAAGCTCTACCAGCAGCAGGGCGGTGCAGAGGGCGCACAGGGCTTCGATCCCAACGCAAACGCACAGGGCACTCAGGACGGCGGCTCTGACGGCACCTACTACAACGCAGACTTCGAAGACAAGACCGACAAATAATAAGCGGTTCGCCTTTAGCTGTGAGGACAAAAAAGTATAACGCATCGCAAATTTCGACGGCAATCAAAGCAAATTACACCAAATTTGCGGCGATTGCCGCCGCTTTTTGCAGACGGGGCGGGCATTTCAAGAGAAATTTACAAAATTCCGCTTTATTTACCGAGGAAAGTGCGGTATAATATATTATTATCGGGTCGGTAAAGGTCGGATCGTTTATCGACGGCTGAAAAGCCGGATGATCGGTCGGCTTTGGATCGTCTGTAGGTCGGCTGACTGCCGTTGAGTCTAAGCTCCGGCGAGCTGTCGGACAAAAACAGCATGACCCGAGTCGCACAGCCTTTCGGCAGGTTCAAGCATTATCAACAGAGAGTTATTGAAAGGAATGTTCATTTATATATGGCAGACAAGCGTGATTATTATGAGGTGCTGGGCATCGACAAATCCGCCGACGAATCGGCGATAAAGAAGGCGTACCGCACACTCGCAAAGAAATATCATCCCGACATGAATCCGGGAGACAAGGAAGCAGAGCAGAAGTTCAAGGAGGTAAACGAGGCATACGCGATCCTCTCCGATCCCGACAAGAAGGCGAAGTACGATCAGTACGGCTTTGCGGGAGTCGATCCGCAGGCGGGCTTCGGCGGAGACGGCGGCTTCGGAGGCTTTGGCGGCTTCGGAGGCTTTGACACGGGCGATATCTTCGGCGACATATTCTCGAGCTTTTTCGGCGGCGGGGCGGGCGGCGGCTCGAGCCGTTCGAACGGACCGGCGCGCGGCGGCGACATATTACAGCGCATAACGATATCCTTTGAAGAGGCGGCTTTCGGCTGCAAGAAGGACATCAGCTTCGGCAGAGTCGAGAAGTGTCCCGAATGCGACGCGACCGGTGCAAAGAAGGGCTCGAAGGTTGACGTATGCCCTACCTGTCACGGCACGGGTCAGGTAAGAGTGACACAGCGCACGCAGCTCGGAATGTTCCAGTCCACGAAGGTCTGCGACGACTGTCACGGCACGGGCAAGAAGATATCCGAGCCCTGCGGCTACTGCAAGGGCAAGGGCTATGTAAAGGTCACGAAGAAGCTCGAGGTCACTATTCCGGCGGGCATCGACGACGGGCAGAAGATCGCGATCCGTTCGCAGGGCGACACCGGTCGCAACGGCGGCTCGTCGGGCGATCTGATCGTTCAGGTCAGCGTCAGACCGCATCCGATCTTCGAGCGCGACGGCTACAACATCTACTGCGAGGTTCCGATAACCTTTGCGGAGGCGACACTCGGCGGTGAGATCGAAATACCGACGCTCGAGGGCAAGGAGACCTACAACATACCCGAGGGAACGCAGAACGGCACCGAGTTCACTCTGCGCGGAAAGGGTATCCAGTATGTGAATTCCAAGTCGCGCGGTGATCTTATCTTTATGGTCAATATCGAAACACCCAAGGGACTTACCGAAGCTCAAAAGGACCTCCTGCGCAAGTTTTCCGAAAGCCTCGGCGAGAAAAACAACACCAAGCGCGAAAGCTTCCTCAAAAACCTCAAAAAAATGTTCAACAAGTGATTTTTAGTTAAGAAAGGGGGGCGGGATCCCCTTGTTAGAAAAAGCGGTTCCAGCCCCCCTTCACCCCCCGCCTTCCCCCATAATTTGTACGCACTAGCATTACTACAGAGTGACAGTGGGGTGAGTGCGCGGCTGTGCCGCACACGATGA
>CAYRKS010000296.1:0-2100 GCA_964424855.1 uncultured Lachnospiraceae bacterium | reverse complement strand
TGTCATATTTAGAGCTTTAATTTTCGGTCGTTTTAACGACACCGGTCTCGGGGAAGAAGCTGAACTCGACGGTCGAGGCGCGTCCGTTCTTGTAGCCCTTGAAGGTGAAGAAATAGACCTCGCTGCCGATGAGCTCTCCGCTGTCATAGCCCGACTGCTCGGTGACGAGCCTGAGATTTGTCCGGTCCGAGAGATCGGCGATGACCGCGGCGGCGGTGCCGTCAGTTCCGACGAGCGTGAGCTTGTTCGAATCGTTTACAAGGAAGAAGTCGTTTATCGTCATGTAGACCTCATTGTAGGTCGAGCTGAGGAAGCTGAGCTTACAGTTCGCATTGTAGACGAAGAAGCGGTTTTTCTGCGCGACGAGAAGTCGTCCGTCATCGAGCGGAGAGATATCGACCGCGTTTTCGGGCGCGACGACCTGCTTTCCGTCGAGGGTGTAGGCGAACATTCCGTCGGCGAGCATATCATAGCCGAGCAGCCAGTTTCCCGAGACTGCGAAGCCGCCGCTGCACGCGAGCAGAAGCTCTCCGTCCTTAAGCGCATACGAGCGGATCGAGCCGTTGATTATCGTGATATCTCCGTTGACCTCGACCTCGGTCATTCCCGCATCGACGGTATCGATCGAGCGTTCGTCGAACATATAGATCGAGACCGAATAGTCGCGGTTGAGTATGCAGAGAAGGTCTATATTTGCCGAAATGATCTCGGCGTAGATCGGGTTCTTTATCCCCTCGATATGGAAAACCTTGTCCGCGGAGCAGAGGAAATAGCTTCCGCCGCTTTCGATCAGCTTTGCATTCGCGGCTTCGGTGATCGTTATTACCTCATCGGTATCTGCTTCGGTCGTGCCGGTCGTATCGGAGGTCACGGGAGCCTCGGTATCCTTTGCGGTCGAGGTGTCCTTTCCCGGCGAGGTCGAGCTGTCGCTCGAGGTATCCTTTTCGATCGGCTTTGCCGTTGTCGTATCCTTGGGAGTGGTGGTATCCGAGGTGTCGGTCGGCTTTTCGGTCGTTTCGGGCTTGGAAGTCTCGGTTGTTTCCGCGGTCGTCTCCTTGTCCTTTGCGGTCGTATCGGGAGCCTCGGTCACGGGAGCGGTAGCTTCGGAGCCTTCATCCTCCTTCGGCTTTTCGGTCTCGGGCGCAGGCTCATATTTGAAGCTTCCGCTGTCGAAGAAGAATTCAAAGGTGTCCTTTCCGTCGAAATATGTGTCCGAGAAGTGCATTTTGTTCGCGGGGGATATCTCACCGAAGTCGGAGAGCAGCTCGAAATCCGTGTCGTAGAGCCTCAAATGCCCATCCTCGCGGACGAGCGCGTAGGTCGTGACATAGTAATACACCGCTTCGAACTTGCGCGTGAGGGTTATTTCCGAGCCGTCGAAGATATGTATCTGCTTCGTTCCGAGAAGGAGCGATACGTTAGCCGTCTCATCCTCGTCCTCGCTCTTGCACTCGTTGAAGCCGCTGTAGAGCGTATCGATCATGACCGAGCCGTCCGAGACATTGCAGATCCGAAAATCCGCAGAGGACGCGCTCTTGTAGGCTATGAGAAAATTGTCATAGGGCATTTCGAGTCTGCCGTTGACCGCCGAGATCGCGTTGCCGTCCTTGTCGAGCAGAAGGCTCTTGTTTAGGTCGGCGCAGTAGATCGAGGTGCGCTTGTCATCGAATTTTGTGCGGCTCGTCCTATGGAAGGTCGGATCGTCGCCTTCCTTGACGTATGCGAGATTGTAATCCGCGTCGAGCAGATAGCGTCCGCCGCTGACCTTGTATTCAAGTCGGTAGTTCATCGGGACGGCGGGAGTTACCTCCTTGTCGGTCGTTGTTACCTTATCCGAGGTGATCGGCTTTGTCGAGGGCTTGGTCGTGACCGAGGGCTTTTCGCTCGAGGCGGAGTCCGACGAGGAGTCGGTGGGATCGGCGAGGTCGGGCGTGTCGCTTATCGGCTTATCGGTATCAGACGGCTTTTTCGTGTCGTCCTTTTTTGTGTCCGAAGTCTCGTTTTCGTCCTCGTCCGGCGCGGAGGTATTGCTCGGACGCTTTTGTGTATCGGGATCGTCCGGAGCCTCGACGCGGCTGTTGTTTTCGGTGTCGATCGGCT
>CAYRKS010000295.1:0-2121 GCA_964424855.1 uncultured Lachnospiraceae bacterium | reverse complement strand
TTGCAGAGTCGTGCTTTAAGAGCGGGGAGAGCGGAAAAATCCGGCTCTCCCCTTTTTTGATTTATTTTAGATCAAAGGTTGGTCTGTACCGAGTAGTTCGGAGCTTCCTTGGTGATGTTGATGTCGTGCGGATGAGACTCACGCAGACCTGCGCCGGTGATGCGGACAAACTGACCGCGCTCCTGAAGCTCTGCAATCGTGGGAGTTCCGCAGTAGCCCATACCCGAGCGGATACCGCCGATGAGCTGGAATACGGTCTCGGAGAGCAGTCCCTTGTAGGGAACACGACCCTCGACTCCCTCGGGAACGAGCTTGCGTGCGTTCTCCTGGAAGTAACGATCCTTCGAGCCCTTCTCCATTGCGGCGAGCGAACCCATTCCGCGATAGACCTTGAAGGAACGACCCTGATATATCTCGGTGGTTCCGGGGGATTCCTCACAGCCTGCGAGGAGCGAGCCGACCATTACAACCGATGCTCCGGCAGCGAGAGCCTTTACGATATCGCCCGAATACTTGATTCCGCCGTCTGCGATAGCGGGGATGCCCATTTCGGCAGCCGCGCAGGCAGCGTCATAGATAGCGGTGATCTGAGGAACGCCGATGCCCGCAACGACACGGGTAGTGCAGATCGAGCCGGGACCGATACCGACCTTAACAGCGTCCGCGCCCGCCTTTGCGAGATCGCGAGCCGCCTCGGCGGTAGCGATGTTTCCCGCGATGACCTGAGCCTCGGGGAACGCCGACTTTACCTTATCGACGCAAGCCATGATGTTCTTCGAGTGACCGTGAGCCGAGTCGAGAACGAGGAAGTCCGCGCCGACCGAAAGCAGAGCCTTCGCACGGTCGAGAACGTCGGCGGTAACTCCGATAGCCGCGCCGCAGAGCAGACGACCGCTCTTATCCTTACATGAATTCGGATATTTGGTAGCCTTTTCGATATCCTTTATCGTGATGAGTCCGCGGAGAACGAACTTTTCATCGACGATCGTGAGCTTTTCGATCTTATGCTTGCGAAGGATCTCCTGAGCCTCCGAAAGGGTGGTGCCGACCGGAGCGGTGACGAGACCGTCGCGGGTCATGACCTCCTTGATCTTCATCTGATGGTTATCGAGGAAGCGCATATCGCGGTTGGTGATGATACCGATGAGACGGCGTTCGTCGTCGCAGATCGGCACACCGGAGATCTTGTACTTGCCCATGAGTTCGTCCGCCTCGTAAACATAGTTTTCGGGGGAGAGGTAGAAGGGGTTGACGATAACGCCGTTTTCGCTGCGCTTTACGCGCTCGACCTCATCGACCTGACGCTCGATAGGCATATTCTTGTGGATTACTCCGACTCCGCCCTCGCGAGCCATTGCGATCGCCAGACGCGATTCGGTAACGGTGTCCATTGCCGCGCTCATCAGCGGGATATTGAGCTTTATTGACTTGGTGAGCTGAGTTTCAAGGCTTACCATGTTGGGAGTGACCTCGCTCTTTGCGGGGATGAGCAGAACGTCGTCGAAGGTCAGACCTTCCTTAAGGAACTTCTCGGACTGATTCGGATTGACCATAAGATAAATCTCCTTTTCTTACATAATGATGTTTGAAGCGTATAAATAATATAATATACATATAGATATTATCTAATATTATACCTCAAAATTTCAAAAATGTCAAGACATAAGACTTCAGCATATTCAACATAATTTAATTCGGGTTTTTGTGCAGAATACCGTGGAAATTTTTAGGATATGCCTATTTGTCACTCCTCGTCGATCCAGAAGCGGTCATCGGTCGCTTTGGTTATCAGCTCGGGAGCGTTCACGGAGTATTTCATCCACGCTCTGCCGCTCGAGGTGTCGGGGCTTTGGAAGAAGATGCCGAGCTTTCTTCCGCCGTACTGGAAGATATCGTTGCCCGAGAGGGTCGGGAGCGAATCGGTCTCACCCTCGGGAAGGAGCGACGACCATATGCACATTATCGAATCCTTAGATTCATATAGGAGGTTGTCCCTTATGACGAAGCCCTTTGCGGGGTTCTTGTGACCTCCGACCCAGCCCTGAATGTGCTGAGCGATCCCCGGATCGGGACGCTGTTCGCAAAAGCCGTAGCCCGCGTACCACATATAGTTGTCCTCAA
>CAYRKS010000294.1:0-2124 GCA_964424855.1 uncultured Lachnospiraceae bacterium | reverse complement strand
TGTCAGACGGTATATCTTGTCAAATATATCGACAAAGCGTTCACTGCCGAAAATGTTGTACTCATACTCACCCGACGAGCTCTTCGATACGAATTTGACTCCGAGCGAATTCGAAAGACCGTTTCCGTAGTGCGTACCGAAGCCGAAGCCCACACGGTCGTTTTCGGAGTCTATCTCACCGTCGCCGTTGAGATCATCCCTTGCCACAGCCGACATCTCGAGCAGCTTGTCGATCGTCCATTCATCGTTCTTAACGAGGTCATAGGGGTTTTCGAGCTTGAGATCATCAAGCAGTGTCTTATTGAAGAAAACGCAGGCATCGTTTTTGATAACGTCGAGGCAGAAGGCTCCGATGGCATTGTAAAGCTCGCCGTACATCGTCGCGTTGTCATTCCAGCCGTCAGTCCACCAGGACTGCTCAAAGTCGAGAACCTCGTAGTCGAGAAGGTTCAAGAACCATCCGTTGCGTTCGCAGTTCCACCAATAGTCGGGCATAACGACATCATAATCTCCGGTATTCGACATGACATCGCCCTGGATAACAGTGTTCCAGTCGTTGCTGACATCGGGGAGCGTTACCGTCTTTATCTCCACATTGAAGCGGCTCGCTATCTTATTGTTGCGGTCATATATCGCATCGTTTACAACATCTCCGATCGATTCCTCGGGGAAAAAGTCGTTTATGCGGGTCTCTCTGACCAGAAACGTGCATTCCGCGCCCTCGAAATCATATTCACCCAGCGAATCGAGAAAGGGCTTTTCGGTCGTTTCCTCATTCGTCGTGGTGATAACGCCGCCATCCTCCTTTTCGCCGTTGTCGCCGCAGGCGGTACAGCCGAGCAGTATCGCCGCAAAAAGTGTTAATGATATTAACCGTTTGTTCATTTTGTTCCTCCGATTCTGTGTGTGTGTGTGTACCTTTGTAGTAGATATGACGCATCCCATGATTTTATTATACCATATTGACAAAATCAAAAAAATATAGTATACTATTATTAAGCGACTTTATTCTCTAAAAAGTCAAGCTGCACAGCCTTCAACAGTTGAAAGGAGGAGCTTTTATGGAGCTTTCTCAGTATTCATTAAGATATTTCAGAGCGGCGCGATATCAGACCGAGGGCGGGACGATAGATCACTTTCGCCTTCTTCCGCGACCCGTCACCTCGATCGGCTTTCTCATAAACGGAGATTGGGGCTACACCGAATATATCCGTTCGCAAAAGCGGGGAGAATACTTGAATAAGGGCATCGTTCCGAGCGGTCAGCTCCTGTATGTCCCCTTCGGCGCGACCTATGACGCACACTGGATGACCTATCCGCGCGCCAACTGCGTTTCGCTGCATTTCGAGCTTGCCTCAGCGGGGATATTCAATCAGCGTTACACCTCGGTGCAGTGTGTATCGCGGGAGGAGCTTGAGCGTGAGGCGGGTATATCGGTCGAGAGCGAATTCGAAGCGGTGCTTGACCTTTTCAATCGCTCACTGCGAAAGGCTTCGCACTGCGAATTTGAGCTCATGAGCCGCCTTTATAATATAATCGGCGGACTGGAACGCTGTCTTGAGCGAAAGGCGGATGACGAATTTGACGAGGTTTTGGAGCCTGCGATAGCCTATCTCCAGAACAATCCCGAAAAGCCGGTGAGCGTTTCGGAGCTTGCGAGGCTGTGCAAGCTTTCGGAATCATATTTCTACGCCCGTTTTCACCGAGCTACCGGTCTGACTCCGATAGCCTACAAGAACCGACTTATGATCTCGCGTGCGCAGTCACTGCTGATCGATGAGCCGAGCCTTCCGATCGAGGTCATAGTTGACCGCTGCGGCTTCAGCTCATCGGCATATTTCAGAAAGCTCTTTCGCTCGATCGTCGGCTACTCTCCGCGCGAATATCGCACGAGCGAGCTGAAAACTTTTGAGGACAACTGAAAAATTCGCGGTTTTTGCCCTCAAAAAGCCTTTGAAACTCAAAAATATAGTGAAATACACTTGTTTTGGGGGTATTTTGTTTGGAAAAACACATTGACACGGCTCTTATATTATGATATAATTATACTCGATAAGATCACAGTACACGGAGGGCTTTATGTCACATTTTTGTAGAAGAACACTTGCTGCGGCAATATTGGCA
>CAYRKS010000293.1:0-2146 GCA_964424855.1 uncultured Lachnospiraceae bacterium | reverse complement strand
CGGGAGTCATCGGACTTATGCTCTACAATATGGGCTCGGGAATACTCCGCGCGGTCGGAGATTCACAGCGTCCGCTGATCTTTTTGATCGTTTCGGCGGTCACGAACATTGTTCTCGACCTCGTATTCGTAATGGGCTTCGACTGGGGCGCGGCGGGAGTCGCGTGGGCGACGATAATCGCGCAGTGGCTGTCGGCGATACTGACGATGGCGGTGCTGATAAAGAACGATTCGTGGGTGAAATTCTCGGTAAAGGATATGCGCTTTGACCCCGAGATGCTCCGAAACATCATCCGCATAGGCATTCCGTCGGCACTTCAGATGGCACTGACCGCCTTTGCGAACGTATTCGTCCAGTCCTACATCGGAAACGTGAACGGAGATCAGGCGACCAATCTCGGCGGCTGGACTACCTATTCGAAGGTCGATATGTTCATCTTCCTGCCCGTGCAGTCGCTCTCGATGGCGGCAACGACCTTTGTCGGTCAGAATCTCGGTCTGGGAAATGTCAAGCGCGCGAAGGACGGTACCCACCTTGCCTGGCTCATGTCAACGCTCACGAGCATTCTGATCATCGTGACGGTCGAGATATTCGCAAAGCCGCTCGCGGCGATCTTCAATCCCGATCCCGGCGTTGTCGCCGAGGCGGTCATGCTGCTCCACATGATAACCCCCTTCTACGTTTTCTGCTCGGTCAATCAGATCTTCTCGGCGGCTCTTCGCGGCGCGGGAAACACCCGTGCGCCGATGATAATAATGCTTCTCAGCTTTATCGGAGTTCGCCAGATATATCTCTTCGTCATGTCTACCTTTATTTCGAACGAGCTTTTGCCGGTCGGCTTCGGCTATCCGGTCGGCTGGATGGTATGTGCGATAACGATGCTGATATATTACAGTCGATTCAAGTTTGAAAACGCCAAGATAGCGGTCAGCAAGTCGAAAGATGCCTAATTTTTCTGGAAAATGCAAAAGAAAATTCGTCATATAGCTGAATAAATAAAAAGTTTGGATTTTCTATTGACATTTTCGGAAAAGTGTGATATAATATAAGTGTTGATAAGGAATGCGTCGGAAGCATCCTTACGACCTTAAATATGAAACCGTCAGAGGCGGTCTTTCCAACCCCCTTTGGTAGCACCTGTGCAAACAGGTGCTGCTTTTTTATTTCCGACGCTCCGCTTTTGCTCAGGTCAAGCGACTTCGAAGCACAGCCCTCTCGATCACCTCCGAATATACAAAAAGCAGCTCCGACCGATGAGATCGTTCATCGGTCGGAGCTTTATATTTTATTAAAAACAGAACAAATTCCGTACTCTGCCCTTATTTTTTATCGATATCGAGGATCGCAAGATACGACTCGTAGAAATTTTTAATGAGGTTCAGATTGCCGGACTTAATGCAGCCCTTTACGACCACGGTCTGTCCGCTCTTGAGCTTTGAGCACTTTTTGTTCAGCTCCTTATAGGTAGCCTCATCCACCCTCGCGCCAAACAGAGTTCGAGTAAAGGACGTAAGCTCATCATCCGAATACTGTTCGACATTACCTCTCAATTTGATGCTTCGCTCGGTGCCGTCCGCTTCGGCAGAAGGCTCGATATCAGCAAAGTAAACGTACAATCGACCGTTCGACTCCTCGACCTTTGATACCTCAAGCTCAAGCTCCACATAGCAAGGCTCCACCAATCCGAATTCGGTTATGGATTCGCTGTTCATTTCGCAGACCGCCCAGAGACGGTTCGGATCATCGATGCGTTCAAATACTATCTCGTTGGCATTAACGGCTTTTTCGACAATCGGCTCAAGCTCCATGACCGACATATATACCTCATATTGTTGAGCATCCTCTTTACCGAGATGATATCTGTCCGTAAAATAAGCCTTGGTCAGCTTTCCGCGCACCGTTACACGCTCGCCTCTTTCAATGCTGCTCCACTGATCGCAGAGTGCTTTGTATGCCTCCTCGTCGAGAGTCGCACCCGATGCGTAAGCGGCATCGCCGTATTTCGACTCCTCGAGCAGCGTACCGAGGATCTCCATTCTTCTAGGCGTGCCATCCTCAAGATCGGTCAGCGCATATGAAGTAAATTCCATTCCGCTTGACTTATCGAACGCCGAATAGCTCCCCAAAAGGATCATATCCATCTGGA
>CAYRKS010000292.1:0-2147 GCA_964424855.1 uncultured Lachnospiraceae bacterium | reverse complement strand
AAGCAAATTTGGATAGATGGGGAACGGAAATTATGAAGATCATTACGATAGAAGAGCATATACCGCTGAAAACGCTGGGCAGAGCACTTGCCAAATATCCGTCGGAGGACGCTGTGCGTACCTCGGCGGCAGGCGCACCCGAGTTTCCGTATTTTCCCGACACAGAGCTTTATTGCAATATAGAAAAGCGCATCGAAAATATGGACAGCTGCGGCATTACAAGGCAGATCCTTTCGGCTCCCGTTTGCACACAGCTTTTGCCTAAGAAGGAAGCGGGTGTTGTCAGCGAAGCCAACGATGAGCTTGCGGAAATTGTAAAAAAGCACCCCGATCGCTTCGGTGCATTTGCAACGCTTCCGTGGAAAAATGTCGAAGCCTCGGTCAAGGAGCTTGAAAGAGCGATCACAAAGCTCGGCTTTCAAGGTGTGATCCTCGCGGGACGCGCCTCGGGCGAGGATAAATTTCTCGATGATAAGGCGTTTCTCCCGATTTTGGAGGCGGCGGAAAGCCTGAATGCTCCGATCTATATCCACCCCGCACCGCCTATGACGAGTGTGCAGAAATGCTATTACGATGGTCTTGGCGACAGACTGAGTGCAAGACTTTCGCTGTATGGCTGGGGCTGGCACAATGAGGCGGGAATACAGGTGTTGCGCCTGATCCTTTCTGGGACGTTTGAAAAATTTCCGAAGCTGCAGGTCATCGCCGGACATTGGGGCGAGATGGTGCCGTTCTTTCTCTCGCGGCTTGATCAGGCATTGCCGAGCTCGGTGACAAAGCTCGAAAGAACCGTAACCGAAACCTTCAGAGAGAATGTTTACGTTACACCGAGCGGAATCTTCGACTATCCGCAGCTGAGATTTTGCATGGATGTACTCGGTGCCGACAGGATAATCCACTCGGTGGATTACCCGTTTATCCTGAATGACGAGGCACTCGCATTTATAGAAAATGCACCGATAACGAAAAGCGAAAGGGAGCTTATCGCATATAAAAATGCGGAAGGATTATTTAGGATATAGAGAGGAGAACGACCATGAATACAAGTAATAACAACGGTGCTTTGAAAATATGTTCAGTTCTGTTGGTGCTGCTACTGCTGCTTTCCGGTTGCTCCGACTCAAACGAGGACTTACCGACAGACAGTGACACCACAGTCAGCAGTCTGCCGACGGGTGAAACACTGATACCTCCTCCGGCACCTCCGAGTGCCTCCACACAAAGACCTGTTCGTCAGACAACTACCACAATAACGCTTGCCGATAACGATATTGTCGTGAACGGTGACGGTGCATCGGCAAGCGGAAATACGCTGACTATATCTGCGGACGGCGTATATGAGCTCAGCGGTACACTTTCTGACGGACAAATCATCATCGATGCCCCGGATAAGGCAAAGGTCGAGCTTGTACTTTCGGGAATCAATATTTCTAACAGCAAAAATGCGGCTATATATTGCAAAAGCTGCGACGATCTTTTCATTAGCTTGACCGAGAATACTCAAAACACGATCAGTGATGCGAAGGCGTATACATATGAAGATGCCGTTAAGGAAGAACCTAACGCTGCTCTGTTCAGCAAGACTGATCTGAATATTGGCGGCACCGGATGGCTGACCGTCAATGCCAATTTCAAGCACGGCATCTATACAAAGGACGATCTTGTGATCGAGGGCGGCGGATTTCGTGTAAATGCTGTTTCCGACGCGATAAAGGGTAAGGACTCGATAACCATACTTGACGGAAACTTTGAAATCAACGCCGGCGGCGATGCTTTTCAGGCGAGCAGCATAGACGGAGCGGAGCTTGGATATTTGCAGATCATGGACGGCGAGTATGTTATAAAAGCCGCAGGTGATGCGCTGCAAGCCGAGACATCCCTGGTCATATCGGGAGGTACCTTTGATATTACCACCGAAGGCACTTCCACCGGAACCTCTGACAGTCAAAAGGGACTCAAAGCGGGAACGCTTCTCTCGGTGACGAACGGCAATTTTACCCTGAATACAAGAGATGATGCTGTTCATTCCGATGCGGATGTGAAAATAGACGGCGGCACCTTCTATATCGAAACCAAGGATGACGGTATCCATGCCGACCGCAATCTGTACATCAACGGCGGTGAGATCGAGATCCCCGTATGCTACG
>CAYRKS010000291.1:0-2171 GCA_964424855.1 uncultured Lachnospiraceae bacterium | reverse complement strand
TTTTCGTGACCGCCGACCCGGCGTTCCTGCTCGAGCCTTCAACTCCCGAATGGACGGCGCACATCCTCAGACGCGAGAGTATCGAGGGGAAATATTTCATCGTCTCGGTAAAGGACGGGAATAATTTCGGTGAGCGTCCGCGTCCCGAGCTTATCGAAACTCTGGCAAAGGATATTTCGGCGATTTCGGCAAAGCGAGGACTTATGCCGATATTCATACCGATGCACCCGGGAAAGGATCTCGCGGTGACGAACGAGCTCTGCCGTATGACCGGCTGCGGACGGGTTATCTCGGGGCTTACCGCCTCCGAGCTTTGCGGACTGCTCAAAAACGCCGAGCTTGCGGTCGGTATGCGCCTGCATATGCTGATCTTCGCGGCGAGCATGGGAGTCCCGATGCTCGGTATCGCCTACGACCCGAAGATAGAAGCCTTTATCGACTATCTCGGAGAGGGGAGCTGCCTCGATGTTCGGACGCTTTCGAGCGGTGAGCTGCTTTCGGCGGCTGACAGCCTTCTCGACGATACTGGGCTTTGTGAAAGACTCAAGGCACGCTCGAACGAGCTGAAGCTCTTAGCCGAGCGCGACTGCTCGAGGGTATCCGAGCTTATTATTTGAATCCGATCGGACTCATTCTGTCCGTGTGATATAAAAAATCTGGAGGAAATCATATGAAAAAAATTGTCCTTGCGATGCTGCTTACCGCACTTTTGCTGTCCTCGTGCGGTAATGACACCTTCCCCGACAACGGTACCGAGCTTGAAGCCTGCGAACCGACCGCCGAGCAGACAGCACTCTTTTCGAGCTACCGGATAATACGCCCGGATATCTGCGATGCCGAGGTAATATCCGCGTCGGTCGATATAAGAAACAAGCTCGAACTCGATATCACCACAGACTGGGTAAAGCGCGGCGAAACGGTTCCGAACGACGGCGTTGAGATACTTATCGGAGAGACCAACCGCGATGCCTCGACAGAGGCACTTAAGCTTCTCACCGACTACCGTCCGAATTGCTCGAACGATTTCGTCATCAAGATGAAGGACGACAAGGTCGCGATAGTCGGCGGCTCTGACGAGGCTACGATCCGAGCCTCGGAATATTTCCTCACCCGTGTACTCGGAAGGCTCGAGGCGAAGGATCTGAACGATTTCGAATACATCTCAAGGCGCGAATACGAGTCCGAGACGATCAACGGACGCTCGGCGGGCGACTACACGATCTATGTCTCGTCTGAGCCCTCAGAGGAGATAATGACCGCGGCGGAGGAGCTTAAAGCCAAAATATACGAAAAAAGCGGCTTCGAGCTTGAGATAAGCAAAAAGCAGACCGACAGCGCGGCGGGCATATATCTCGGTGCTGAGTACGGTGTCGGAGCGGAGCTGATCAAGGAGATCGGCGACTACAGAAAAAACTGCCTTTACGACTGGATATACCGCGTGATCGGCTCTGATATAGCTGCGGTCGGAGGCAGTGACGAGGCAACGCTCGAGGCGGTGAACAAGCTCGGCGAGTCGTTCGACGAGCTGCTCGGCGGACAGAATGACAACGAATTCATATACAGAAAGGACTATAAAATGATCACATTAGCGGGAAAAGGCATAGAGAACTATTCGATACTCATCGACAAGGACGCATCGGTCGATATCATCAATGCGGCGAACAAGCTCGCGGCAAAGGCTCTGGAGCTTACCGGCTTTGAGCTTCCCATCGTAAACGAGGCGGGAGAGAACAACATCCGCCTTGAGCTTTCGGGAGACGATATGAAGGTCGGAAGCATAGGCTTTGACAAAAACGACCTCGTGATCTCGGGCGGACACTATGTATCGCTCAGCGGTGTCGCGAAGGAATTTATCTCGACCCTCTCCGAAAGCTCCGAATATGCCTCGGATTACACCCTCTCAAGAACCTTCGATTCGGTGCCGCTCGTTTCCGAGAGATATTCCGAGATGACGCTCGTTTGGAACGACGAATTCGACAGCGAGGGTGATGAGCTTTACGACTACTCCAAGTGGGTTCAGCGCGATCAGATGGTGCATTCGGATATGTACAATTCGGAGACCGAGCGCAATGTAAAGACCGAGAACGGTGAGCTGATCCTTCGCTCGTGGGCGGAGGAGGACACCTCGATCTCGAACGGAAAGCCCTATTCGACCAACCGCTCGATGACCA
>CAYRKS010000290.1:0-2172 GCA_964424855.1 uncultured Lachnospiraceae bacterium | reverse complement strand
GATGGCGGACTCCGCGCGGACAAGTTTTCACAAGCCACGACCGAAAGCATCGTTGACCCGAGACATATTGATTGCAGGAATCATGTCGATCTCACCTCACCCGAATATCTTTTGAGATTCAAGGCGGCGATTTATTCGCTTTTGAGCGGCTGCGAGAGGGGTGAGAATGTTGGCGGCAGTGACGATGAAGTGGTATCTCGTCTGCTTTTCTGGGTCGGAAATCACTTTACGGAGGAGATCACACTGAGCGATGCCGCCGCATCGCTCGGCTACAGCAAAAATTATCTTTCGCATAAGATAAAGAGCGTTTCGGGAATGAGCTTCACCGAGCTGCTTTCGGGTCTCAGGATCGAATGTGCTATAAAGCATCTCGCGGAAGGGAAGACCGTGCTTGACGCGGCACTCGACAGCGGCTTTGGCAGTGAGCGGAATTTTTACCGCGTTTTCAAGTCTATAACCGGTATGACACCGAACGAATATATAAGGTCAAACAAAAAATACTGAAATTTTTTCTTGACGGGACGGATGAAAAGCAACATTTTGCGGCTACATCGCGGTCATTGACAGTGATTTTGCCGCGTCAATCTATCCCCGAAAGACCGAAAGGAATGGTATAAAAATGAACAAGCATTACACAAGAATCGAACGGAGCTTCGACAGGGCTAAATACATTTCGCCCGAACGCCGAGCTATCGAGAGCTTCGACCGCCCAAAGGAGCAGAGCTTTCCGAACGCGAAATTTGTCTGGTCGGTCGGCTGCACACGCTTTCATATGTTTCGGCTGTTCACACCGAAGGGAAGCGTAAAGCGTCTCGAGGGAGCGTTTCTCTGCGATAATCTTTTTGACATTTGGCTCAACGGAAGGGAGATTGCGCGGGATATTCGACATCTTGAGCTTTGCGAGCTGACCGAATATCTCTGCGACGGCGAAAACAATCTGCACATTCGCGCATATCAGAGCGAGAGCTTTGACAGCTTCAGCGCAGCATTCACAGGCGGACTTCGAATATTCTACGAAAGCGGCGAGGTCGAGGAGATAGTCACGGATGAGAGCTTTAAGCAGGTGCAGCTCGTGACCTTCTGGGAGACCGAGGAGCCGAAGGGCTTTGAGACCGAAACAAAGGGACGCTCGGTGTCAAGGCTCAACGTGAATCTGCTCCATCCGATAGCTCTGAGACGCTCGTTTTACTTTGTTCGCAGATTTAAGCTCGATTCTCTGCCGACATCGGCGGTCTTGCGCACGACCGCACTCGGCTGTCATGAGCCGTATGTGAACGGAGCGCGAGTAACCGACAGCTTTTTCGAGCCGTTCTGCACTAACAAGTGCCGCGAATATTCGGAGTATGACATTTTGAGCTTCCTGAATATCGGCGATAATACGCTCGGTGCATTGCTCGGAAACGGCTCGTACAACTGCCGCTCGTGGGGGTCGCTCTACTGGAACATCCCCGAGCTTATGCAGGAGCTTGAGCTGACCTATGCCGACGGTCGAGTCGAGTATATATCGACCGATGAGAGCTGGAGCTGTCTGCCGTCTCCGCTCATTGACAATGACATCCAGTACGGCGAACGCTATGACGCGCGGCTCGAGACTCCCGAATGGGCGACAAATTCGCTCGAGCTCTCGAAGACCTTCGGAGTTTGCGCGCGCGAATGCCGCGAAAAACTGCTTCTCAAATCATATCCGCCGATACGAAATATGAAGGAATACAATCTCACCGAATATCGTATGCTCGGCGGCTATCCGCTCTATGATCTCGGTATTTGCATTGCGGGACGCGCAAGGCTCGAGCTTCGCGGTCTCAAGGCGGGGCAGCAGGTTCGGATACGCTTCTGCGAACGCTTCGCACCCGACGGAATGCCCGAAAATTGCGCCTACGGAGCGGTATTTTACCAAAACGATTCGATCGATGCCAACGGACGAAGCCGCGGATTTATGCGAAATGTCGATGTCTATACGGCAAAGGGAGCCGAGCTTGAGAGCTACGAATGCCGCTTTGCCTACACCGGCTTCAGATATATCTGGATCGAGGGTGTTTCTCCCGAGCAGATCGTGTCACTCACGGCGTTTGAGCTGAGAAACGATCTTAGAATGAGCGGCTCGATCGATACCGAGGACGAGGCGGTGAATCGGATATTCAACGCGGCAAAGCGTTCGTGGCTCAACAACAT
>CAYRKS010000289.1:0-2182 GCA_964424855.1 uncultured Lachnospiraceae bacterium | reverse complement strand
TGGCGTCGATTCCCGAGAGATCAACGAAATCGTTCGCCCAGTTAAGTGAGAGATTCATTTTATATATCCTTTCAGCAAAAGTGAGTTGGAGTGTTTTTGTTCCTTTTAGGCGGTCGATACCGCTTTCGTTTTATCAGAACTGGTTGAGGAAGCGAACGTCGTTCTCGTAGAGATAGCGCATATCATCGATGCCGTACTTGATCATCGTGACGCGCTCGATGCCCATTCCGAAGGCGAAGCCGCTGTAGACCTCGGGGTCGATATCGCAGCCGCGGAGGACGTTCGGGTGAACCATTCCGGCACCGAGTATCTCGATCCAGCCCTCGCCCTTGCAGAGCTTGCAGCCCTTGCCGCCGCAGACAAAGCAGGATACGTCAACCTCAGCCGAAGGCTCGGTGAAGGGGAAGTGGTGGGGTCTGAAGCGTATTTGGGTAGCTTCGCCGAACATCGTCTTTGCGAAGGTCTCGAGAGTTCCCTTGAGGTCGCCCATGGTTATGCCCTTGTCAACGACAAGACCCTCAAGCTGATGGAAGAGCGGCGAGTGCGAAGCGTCAACCGCGTCGGAGCGGTAAACTCTGCCGGGGGAGATTATTCTGATCGGAGGCTTCTGCTTTTCCATCGTTCTGACCTGAACGGGCGAGGTCTGCGAGCGAAGAAGGATATTGTCCGTGATGTAGAAGGTATCCTGAGTGTCGCGCGCAGGGTGGTTTTCGGGAATGTTGAGAGCCTGGAAGTTGTAGTAGTCATACTCGACCTCGGGGCCCTCGACTATGCCGAAGCCCATTCCGATGAAGATGTCCTCCATCTCCTTCTGAACCTGTGCGAGAGGATGACGCTTTCCGAGCTCGGGAGCCTTTCCGGGCATGGTGACATCGAGCCGCTCGTTTTTGAGCTTTTTCTCGAGAGCCGCACGCTTGTCCGCCTCGGCTCTCTCGGCGATTGCGTTTTCGATGTACTCGCGTACCTCGTTTGCGAGCTGACCGATCACGGGTCTTTCCTCGGCGGAGAGCTGACCCATTCCGCGAAGAACGCTCGTAAGCTCACCCTTTTTGCCGAGAAAACGGATTCTGATCGCTTCGAGGTCGGCATTTTCGACCTCGAGCTGTGCGGCTGCCGCCGCACGGATCTGTTCTAATTTTTCTTTCATGTTTGTGAGTTCCTTTCTTTGTAGATGTCCGAATATTTCGGATAAAAAAACGCCCGTCCTCAATTGCCCGAAAACGGACTTTTAAGGACGAAGCGAGAAAAAATGCTCCGCGGTACCACCTTTTATTCATCGCGCAAAAGATCGGCGCGACACACTCGGGGCTTTATAACGCAAGCCGAACGAAAAACGCTAAATCGCAAAAACGATCTCACGCTCTCTGCTCCGAAGGGAAATGCACTGATCCGCGCGATATCGGATCGTTTCAGCAGGGAACTGTCCCTCGATCCTTCTCTGTAGACACCGAGCCGCGGCAGGCTCACTTCATCATAGCATTTATATATAATGTATTATACCACATTTTTTCGAAAAATGCAAGTGGGTAAGCGAAAAAAGTTGCACGAATCGGCATTGCTTTTTTTGAAATTATTCCGCAAGAAGTATATCCGCGAACTCCGCATCGGCAAGACGCGCGATGTCATTCGGGTCTGCCTCGAGCTGCCAGCCGATCTTTCCGGCACTGACGAATATCGTCGGATAGTCCTTTGCCGTTTGGTCGATGACCGTGCGGTATTTCTTTTTCATGCCGATCGGAGAGCAGCCTCCGCGAATGTAGCCGGTCACCTTGTTGATCTCGGCGACATGGATCATCTCGACCGATTTGACTCCGACCGCCCGTGCCGCCTTTTTGAGGTCGAGCTCACGCGCGACCGGGACATCGAAAACATAGAAGCATTTGTCGTTTCCGCGTGTTACGAGGGTCTTGAAGACCTGACCGACCTGGACTCCCATCGAATTTGCGACGGTCACGCCATCTACCGGGTCGTCATGCTCGTGCGGGTAGGTGTGAGGAGTGTAAGGGAGCTTTTCCTTGTCGAATATACGATATACGTTTGTTTTGAATTCTGCCATAATCTTGTCCTTTCGAAAAAAATCACAGTAATATTATATCACAGTTCGGGTATGTAAGTCAAGAGCTGCGAAAAATAAATCGATTTTCGGTTCAGATACCGATCGATTTTCAAGCGTCTGAAACGA
>CAYRKS010000288.1:0-2204 GCA_964424855.1 uncultured Lachnospiraceae bacterium | reverse complement strand
TCACATTTTTCGCTTGACTTTTTTGAAAAAAAGTAGTATAATATTTATCGGATAATTTTTAAAATAAGCGACTCATCGAGCCGACGTGACAAAGAAAGGATGTTCATGCTTTATGGAAAGAACCTCACTCAAAATAAAGGTGCTGTATGACGAAATGGGACGCGCGGAAAAAAAGATCGCGGACTGGATAATCGCGAATCCCGGAAAGCTCGTCCCCCTCTCGATAAGCGAGCTTGCAGACAACTGTAAATGCAGCGAGGCAACGATCGTCCGCTTTGCCCGCCGCCTCGGCTTCGAGGGCTATCAGGCTTTGAAGATATCTCTCGCGCGCGAGGAGAATACAACCAATATCAGTGAGAGCATAACGCCCGGAGATTCAAGCTTTGAGATATTCGAAAAGGTCTGCAACGATATCTACTGCTCGCTCGAGCGCACGCGAAAGGTTCTTGATGAGCAGGCACTCGCCGAAGCCGCCGAGAGAATACTCTCCGCCGATCGGATAATAACCGTCGGTCTCGGCAACTCCGCATCGGTCGCGGTCGATATGAGCCACAAGCTGCTTCGCGCCGGCTGTAATGCCGTTGCCTACACCGACAATCATATGCAGGCTATCGCCGCTTCACACCTCACGAAGGGAGATGTCGCCATCGGAATATCTCACTCGGGCTCGTCAAAGGATATCGTGGACGCGCTGAGGATCGCAAGAGAGCGCGGAGCCGCAACGATCTGCCTCACGAACTTCGGACGCTCGCCGATCCAGAAATTCAGCGATGTGATCCTCCAGACCGTTTCGGACGAAACGCAGTATTCCATCCTCGCGCTGAATTCGCGAATAGCTCAGCTGGCTATCGTGGACGCGCTCTACTTCTACATCGTCATGCACAAGGGCGAGGACGCGGTTCGCGCTATCTCCGAGACCGAAAAGGCTTTGCTCTCGAAAAAATATTGAGCCGCAGTCTTGACCGCGCCGTTATAAAGTTGCCGACTGCCCACAGAAAAAAATCAACGGGCGGTCTTGTTGTTTCGCACATATCAAGTGGTGCAACGTGCAGAATACAAAACGCAGAACCGGAGGTATCGGCATGAAGGAATACACCTATGTCACATTGAGACAAATACCGAGCTCAAAGGAAACCTCCGCCGAATGGTTTCATAAAAAATGGGGAGTGCCAAAAAAGGCTTATCTCGAATGTATGGAAGCCTATCTCTGCGGTAAGACCGAATACGGGTGGTATCTCTGCCTTGACGGTGATCGGATCATCGGCGGGCTGGGAGTGATCGAGAATGATTTTCACGACCGAAAGGAGCTGACTCCGAATATATGTGCGGTATATACCGACAAGGAATATCGCCGCCGCGGGATCGCGGGAAAGCTGCTCGATATGGCTGTCAACGATCTGCGCTCCAAGGGGATCACGCCGATATATCTGCTCACAGACCACACCGATTTTTATGAACGGTACGGATGGGAATTTTTCTGCATGGCTCATGGGGACAACGAAGACTATCTTTCGCGGATTTACATCCACCGATGACCGCTTGCCGATTTTTTTACAGTAATATAAATTTTACAGTAATACAAAAATATCGTCCGCAGCTTTGTCCTGCGGACGATATTTTACTTTGAATTTTAATTATGAGTTTTTTCGATCATTCGCCCATTGCTTCCTTGCGGTCGGTTAAGAACTCCTCGAGCTTTGTTTTCATGCTGTCCTCGTTGGAGGCGAGATAGGACGAGATGTTCTCTTCCTTGCCCTTGATCTTGCTGAAGATCTCCGAGCCGTTGATACCGACTCCCGAGTTTACGAAGTTGAAATCGAAGAAGGTCGATTCGTAGATTATATCTATCATCGCGCCGGTGTCATCGTCACGGCTGTATTTGCCCTTGAGTGCGGTGTTGAGATACTCGCCTATAGTCGATTTGTAGCTCTCTGCGTTGAGTGCCTCGAGCAGAACCGCGCTCATATCGGGATTCTTCGCGCTTATCGGTATAGCGACATACGAAACTCCGAGATTGTAGGTAACATAATCCTCCTGCTCCTTGTCGAATTTCGGGCTGGGAACTATACCGTAATCGCCCGTCATATCGCGAAGGTCATCGTTTGCGCGGTCATCCATCGCACGCAGGAAGCTGCCCATAAAGAGAAGACGATCCGCCTTGAAGGTATTGTAAAGATCATAGCCCATGCCGGTCGCGCCGTTCA
>CAYRKS010000287.1:0-2204 GCA_964424855.1 uncultured Lachnospiraceae bacterium | reverse complement strand
CTCGCCCCACCGCGTGAAGTAATTCGTTCACGAAATGGTCCGCGCGGGAATGTACAACCTCGTATATCGCCCGGGCAGCGACCGCAAGGTCACGACTCTGCACGAGACCACCCTCGCGGCGATCGATTCGGCAATAGAGCTGATGGATCGCGACGCGATAATCCTCATAGCGATATACCCCGGTCACGCCGAGGGAGAGCTTGAAGGACGGCTCGTCGGTGAGAAGCTTGCACAATTAGACCGCCATTTTTACACGGTCGCTTGCTTCAAAATGCTGAATTCTCCGACCAGCCCGTACTTTTACATTGTCGAGGGACGCTGATGCAGTCGTTTCTCAATCTCATAGAGCTTTCGACCGGACGGCAGATTCGACTCGCGGAATTCGGCTTTAAGGCGGAAGCTCCGAGCTTCGGCTCGGACGGCAAAGGGATATTTTTCAACCGAGACGACACGACCTGGAGCTTTGACGAGGACAGCGGAATGATCCGAAGGGTCGCGGAGCTGTCTCTCCCGAACGGCTCTGAACAACAGGTGAAAATAAATTTCATCTCTGATGTCTCGGACGGGATCGGACACTGCGAGCTGATCGCCGACGGGCGAGTGGTCGCGCGGTTCATGGGAAGTGAACACTCGATCGGAGCGATACCCGAGCGCGACGGCAGGATCATTTTCATCGGCTATCCGTCGGATGACGGTATAAATTGACGAGGAAATTGAACCGTAAAAAGCTTTCGTCAAATCGCACAAATGATGTCTCGAATGCTTCGAGACGCAAATTTTGAAAGTGCAAAAAATCACCGATCTCCTTCAAAATCGAAGAAAATCGGTGATTTTTATTGCTTTTTCGGCGTGTAAATATTATTTACTCGGGAAACGGAGCTCTGTGCCGAGCCGCGGCGGCTTTGACGCTTTTTAAGACCGAGCGCAGGCTTTTCGGACAGCTTATCGACCCGTTTTTCCGAAATGCTTATCAGCCCTTATACTTTTCGGTCTGCTCCGCAATGAGTGCGGCATCAGTGAAATAGTTGATCTTCATCGCGTCGCGAACCTCGTCGAGCGTCTTTGCCGCGATCTCACGCGCCTTTTCGGTTCCCTTCTTGAGGATATCGTAAACTCCGGCAATATCCTTCTGATATTCCGCTCTGCGCGCACGGATCGGCGAAAGCTCTTCCTCGAGAACCGCCAAAAGGAACTTCTTGACCTTGACATCTCCGAGACCGCCGCGGCGATAATGCTCCTTGAGCTCGTCGAGATTTGCGTAATCGGGCAGATACTCGGCGAAATGCTCGGGACGCGAGAAAGCATCGAGATAGGTGAAAACGGTGTTTCCCTCGATTTTTCCGGGATCGGTGATCTTTATGTGGTCGGGGTCGGTGAACATACTCATTACCTTGGTCTTCACGTCTGCGGGCGTGTCAGAGAGGTAAATGCAATTTCCCAGCGATTTCGACATCTTCGCAGAGCCGTCGGTACCGGGAAGACGGCGTGCCGCGCTCTCTGCCGCAAGCTGAGGATCGGGCTCGACAAGCACGTTGCAGCTGTAGGTGTCGTTGAACTTGCGGACGATCTCTCGGGTCTGCTCGATCATCGGGAGCTGATCCTCGCCGACCGGAACGACATTCGCCTTGAACGCGGTGATGTCCGCCGCCTGGCTGATCGGATAGCAGAAGAAGCCGACGGGAATGCTCGTCTCGAAATTGCGCAGCTGGATCTCCGCCTTTACGGTAGGGTTGCGCTGAAGGCGCGAGACCGTGACGAGGTTCATGTAATAAAATGTAAGCTCGGTCAGCTCGGGGATCATCGACTGAATGAGGATCGTGGACTTTTCGGGATCGATACCCGACGAAAGATAGTCGAGTGCGACCTCGATTATATTCTGACGAACCTTTTCGGGGTTGTCGAAATTGTCGGTAAGTGCCTGTGCATCGGCGATCATTATGTTGATCGAGTCGAATTCGCCCGAATTTTGCAGGGCGACGCGGCGTTTTAGTGAGCCGATATAGTGTCCGATGTGAAGCTTGCCGGTCGGACGGTCGCCGGTGAGAATTATTTTCGCCATGGTAATCTCCTTATTTTGAGCCTTTAAGCGTTGTTTGAATAGTTTTTAAGAATCGAAAATTAAAGAAAAGGAACGTCCTTCGGGCGTTCCTTTTTGGTGCGAGAGACGGGACTTGAACCCGTATGGTGAACCACACGCACCTCAA
>CAYRKS010000286.1:0-2207 GCA_964424855.1 uncultured Lachnospiraceae bacterium | reverse complement strand
GCCGACCTCGGCTTTGAACTTTTTCGAGAGGGTCGATTCAGAGACGAAGGAATTTGCCGCAAGCTCGGATATGCCGAGCTGAAGCGTCAGGTGAGACCTGATGTATTCGATCGCCAGCAGCACACAGCGCGAATAATTCATCGATTCGAATTTTACGTCGTATTTTTCGATCATCTCGAGCAGAGAGGCGTATATCTCCTGCCGCAGCATAAGTCCGCTGCACGGATCGTCCTTCCTCGAAAGCTCGTGCATACGCTCTATCTTTTCGAGTCCCGGGGCGTACTCCATGAGTTCCGAGCAGCTTTTCAGCAGATCCGCGCCGCCGCTGTCGAGCAGTCTTATGTGGAAAAAAAGCTGCTCCATCGAGGTCTCGCAGGCGTGCTTGAAGGAATAGCCGGTCGGCAGAAGGTAGCAGTGACCCACACTCAGCGGTATCCGCTTTCCGTTGTCGATGACATAGGGATCGCCTCCGGCTATATAATACAGCCGCGAATAGGGAGGAGTCACGATGCTGCCGATCCACTCACAGCCCGAGCGCGCATAGCCGTAGTCGTACACCTTCAGCTGTATTCGATTCATAGTATGGCATATCCTGTAATCCTTTTCAATTATCATCTCGAGCCTTCCAAAAAATTATTTTTACGGTTTTCTCCATATTTTTTACCGAATAATAACTTGTGGGACAGCGAATTTTGAGCTATAATAATCCATGTAAGGGAAATCCCACATTACCGTTTTTTTCATAACTATATGATATAACAAAATTCCGGAATTTGCAAGTACTTTTTGAAAAAAATATGGAAATATTTTTGAATAAACAAAAGGAGAGATAAAAATGTCAAGCTATGTTGTCAGAAAAACTCCGGGCGACACCGAATGGTTCCGCCACGACCGCTTTGGTATGTTCATACACTGGGGGCTTTATGCAATGCCCGCGCGTCACGAGTGGGTAAAGAACCACGAGTGTACTCCCGAGGAGCAGTACGACAAGTACTTCAAGTACTTTAATCCCGATCTCTACGATCCGAAGGAATGGGCAAGACAGGCAAAGGCTGCCGGAATGAAATATGTCGTTCTCACGACGAAGCACCACGAGGGCTTCTGTATGTTCGACTCGCAGTACACCGACTACAAGTGCACCAACACTCCGGCGGGACGCGACCTTGTTCGCGAGTATGTCGATGCCTTCAGAGCCGAGGGACTGCACATCGGCTTCTACTACTCGCTCATCGACTGGCATCATCCCGAGTTCCCGATCGATCAGCTCCACCCGCGCCGCAACGATCCCGACGCATACGAGCAGTCGAAGAACCGCGATATGCACAAGTATGCAGAGTATATGCGCAATCAGGTCACCGAGCTTCTCACCAACTACGGCAAGATCGACATCCTCTGGTTCGACTTTTCCTACGGCGACCCCAACATCCCCGGCAAGGAATGGATGAAGGGCAAGGGACGCAAGGATTGGGAGGCAGACGAGCTTATCGCGACCGCACGCCGTCTCCAGCCCGGCATAATTATCGACAACCGCACTCAGCTTGAGCAGGATCTCTGGACTCCCGAGCAGTATCAGCCTCAGAAGTGGGCTACTCATCCCGAGACCGGTGAGCTTGTGACCTGGGAGGCTTGCCAGACCTTCTCCGGTTCTTGGGGCTACTATCGCGATGAAATGACCTGGAAATCGCCCGAAATGCTCATTCAGATGCTCATCAACACCGTTTCGATCGGCGGAAACCTTCTTATGAATGTCGGTCCGACCTCGCGCGGATATCTCGACTACAGAGCCGAGGCGGCACTCAAGACCTATGCTGATTGGATGAAGTACAACAGCCGTTCGATCTACGGCTGCACTATGGCTGAGCCCGAATTCCTTCCCCTCTGCCCGAACGGCTGTAAGTTTACTCAGAGCGAGGACGGAAAGCGTCTTTACGTACATCTTTTCGACTATCCCTTCCAGTTCCTCGAGCTTCCGGGCTTTGCCGGAAAGGTCGATTATGCGCAGTTCCTGCACGATGGAAGTGAGCTTCGCTTCCAGGAAAAGTCGATCCCGCACTTCAGCGAGGGACGCAGCACCTCGGAGGATCTGCTCGTTATCACACTTCCGATCGTAAAGCCGAACACCATCGTTCCGGTCATCGAGCTTTTCTTAAAGTAAAACGGATCTGACGGTTAGATACTGCGAAGCGTTTGCAAGGCACAGGCTATCG
>CAYRKS010000285.1:684-2207 GCA_964424855.1 uncultured Lachnospiraceae bacterium | reverse complement strand
TCGTACGCTCGGGCGGCGGGGTCTCGTTCGAAACGACCTTTACCTCGATGCCACGATCGGTTATCTGCCGCGTGAAAAAGCGTTCGAGCGAATTGTCCGAGATCGTCGAGGAAAAGGATATCGCAAGCTCATTTCCGAACGAGCAGAGCGAGACCTTTTTCGGATGAGTCCGCGAACCGCCGAGCAGCATCTCCATGCGCTCCACCTTGTCCGAGATAGCGTCGGGAAGACTCAGCCGCCCGAGGTTCGACATGGTTATGGTGTAATTCTTCTCGGCGCGCGAAAATATCAGGCGCATGACGAGATCCTTAATCCAGACCGGCACGAATCTTATCGGAGTTATCCGCTCTATCGCGACATTCCCCGCGATCTGCTCCTCGAAATATTCACGACTCAGGCAGGATGAAAAGCTCTCCTTGACCGCCGCGATCATGTCCTCGAGCTTGTCCCCGGGCTTCGGCTTTACCGAAAGATTGACGTGTCCGAAGAAATTCCGAAGAGTCGTGGAATCGAACATTCCCCGAAGGTTTACCGGAAGGCTTATGACGATCGGCTTTTGCTCATGTCCGCTCGAGCGTCGGTAAGCGGTATTGTATATCGACCAGATTATCAAAGATGCCATATACTCCGACATCGTGCAGCCGTAGCCGTGCGCCGCCTCGAGCAGCCGATCCGCCGGGATCAGCAGTGTTATAACTCCGAGCCGCGTCCCGTCGTAGCCGTAGCCTCCAAGCTGGAACGCCTCGGGCTCCTTCGCCTTCCCTTCCTTTTTCGAAAGTCCCGGCTTTGCTCCTCCGACGATCCGACCGAAGCTGTCCTCGTCAAAATCTCGCGCTACAAGGTCGCAGTAGCTGCGGATATCCTCCTCGGGCATGGTTTTTCCGTCCTTGAGACAGAAATACCAGCAGATTATAACGTGCAGAAGCTGTGAGGCTCCCATTCCGTCCGACAGTACATGATACATCTCGAGATTTATACGCTTTTTGTAATAGGTCACGCGAAACAGAAAGCCGCGATCCCTTCCCGACATCGGCGCACAGGGGTAATCGTTTTCCTCAAAAACTCTCGGCTCGTTGTTGTTTGCGTCGAGATAATACCAGAAAAGTCCGCGCCTGAGTCTAACCGAAAGTGCCGGAAAAAGCTCGAGCGCACGCTTGAGTGCCGCGCTCAAAAGCTCGGGATCGACATTTTCGCAAAGCACCGCGCTCACGCGAAACACATTCGAGCCGCGCGTGTCCGAAACGGCGGGGACGAGCTTTGCCGCGTTGTCGAGCTTGTCCCAATAATATTCATCCACAAAGCTGTGAAGCTCTGCCTTTTTTTCGTTCAATAGTCTCACCACCCTACGATCATACCATTTTATTATACCTCATCCGAAGAATATTAGCAAGCACATTTTGTTAATTTTGTCGATTGACCGAAAATAAAAAATGCGGTATAATATATGTACCGAAAAAACTCGCTTCGACGAAAGGAGCATTGTATGAATATCATTCTCATAGGCATGGCGGGCTGCGGAAAAA
>CAYRKS010000285.1:0-674 GCA_964424855.1 uncultured Lachnospiraceae bacterium | reverse complement strand
AGCACGCTCGGAGTCCTGCTCGCCAAAACGCTCGGCTTCGGCTTTCTCGACACCGACCTCGTGATCCAAAAGCGCGAAAACCGCCTTTTGCAGGAGATAATAAATTCCGACGGTCTCGAATATTTCAAAAACGCCGAAAAGGACGCGCTCGAGAGCGTCGTCACCGACAACACGGTCATCGCGACCGGCGGCAGCGCGGTATACTACGACAGCGCGATGCGTCATTTGAAGGCGAACGGAAAATGCGTCTGGCTCTCGCTCCCCTTTGAGACGATCGAAAAGCGTATCAAAAATATAACCACACGCGGTATCGCGATAGCCCCCGGCATGACCCTTCGAGATGTGTATGAGGAACGCCTTCCGCTCTATAAGAAATACGCCGACCTCACTCTCGAATGCTCGGGCGGTATCGAGGAAAACGTGAAAAAGCTCGCAGACGCGCTCGGAGCTCTCTGACGCGAAAAAAGAGTGCGCAGGTGTGCGCACCCTTTTTATTTTGCTTCGATATCCCGAAAAATCACTCGTCCGCCGAAGGATATTCGCCCTCGGACATATATTCGAGCGGATCGACGTATTCTCCGCCGAGCTTCATCTCAAGGTGCAGATGCGGCTCCTCGGCAACCTCGGCAAGCGAGCTGCTCCCGACACAGCCCAGCACCTGCCCCTTACCGACC
>CAYRKS010000284.1:0-2229 GCA_964424855.1 uncultured Lachnospiraceae bacterium | reverse complement strand
AGGACTTGAAAAATATTTTTGTTTGAGTTATAATAATAGCTGAAGTCAAAATGAATTTAAGAAAATTCACTTCAATAATCGGCACTTAATATACTTCATAGCAATAAATCCGCTTTTGGCGGTTAATGAAAGGATGAAATACCATGTCAAACAACAAGCTTAAGATCGGAATAGTCCCGGAGCGCAGATGGCTCGCAGACCAGAAGACCCGCAAGGGAATCTTCCAGCCCTCCTATGCCGTTGACAACAAGAACCACGTCCTCGATTATATACAGAAGAACTTCGCCGACGAAACGGTCGAGTTCACCGACCTCGAATGGCTCAATGAGGAAGGACTCCTTTTTGAGAACGACGATGTTGAAAAGGTCGTCGAATATCTGAAGAGCGAAAAGGTCGATGCGATCTTCCTCATCAACTGCAACTTCGGAAACGAGGATGCGGCAGGTCGTGTCGCACGTGAGATGCAGCTCCCTGTGCTTCTCTGGGGTCCTCGAGACAACCTCTTCACTCCCGAAGGAAACCGCTTCACCGACAGCCAGTGCGGACTTTTCGCAATAAGCAAGCATCTTCAGCGCAGCCACATTCCCTTCTCCTACATCGAGAACTGCAATGTCGAGGACAAGGCATTCTCCGACGGACTTGACAAGTTCCTCTCGGTCGTTTCGATGCTCAAGACCTTTAAGGGTATGCGTATCGTCCAGGTCGGTCAGCGCGTAAAGCCTTTTAAGAGCGTTATGTTCAACGAAATGGAGCTCATGGAGAAGTTCAACATCGATGTGACTCCGATCAACATGGCAGATGCCGTTGCAAGACTCAATAAGATATACAACGATCCGGCGCGCCGCCCCGAGCTCGAGGCTCTCGCTGCCGATACCAAGAAGAAGATGGACTGCTCGTCGGTCGATGATGAGCTGCTCGTCAAGATGATGACCTTCGTTCCGTTCTACCTTGAGCTCAAGGAGGAGAACCACGCCGATATCATCTCGACCGAGTGCTGGACCTCAATGCCGCTCGGCTTCGGAGCTAACCCATGTCTCGCAATGTCGATCCTCGGCGATATGGACTGCCTCGTCACCTGCGAGTCGGATATCTACGGCGCGATCACTATGGCTCTTCTTTACTCGATGAAGAGAAAGAAGTCGGTTCCCGCCTTCGGCGAGTTCACCTGCCGTAACCCCGAGAACGACAATTCCGAGCTGCTCTGGCACTGTGGTCCGTTCGCATACTCGCTCAAGAAGCCCGAATCGAACGCTTACATCTTCAACACCAAGCCGTCCTTCAGAGTTGCCGACGGTGACTGGACGATCGCGCGCTTCCAGGGACAGAGCGGCAAGTTCACCTTCCTTGCCGGCGATTTCAAGACGACCGACGGTCCTCACACCTTCGGAACTCATATGTGGGCTGACTTCGGCAACCTCGCAAAGGTCGAGCGCAAGGTCATCGAGGGACCCTACATTCATCACATGGCGGAGATCCAGGGCAAGTTCGCAGATACTATCCGCGAATTCTGTAAGTTTGTTCCCGAGCTCGAGTTCGACGACCTTTACAACTGATATAGTATAAATTATAAACAAGCAAAGTTCCTCAAAGCCGTATGCCAAGGCTTTTAGTAAAAAGCTTTGGTAAAGGGAGGGGAAGTGCGGGAGAGAAAAAACTCACTTAAAAGTTTTTTCTCTCCCGCCGAGACAAAGGAGAAATAAATGATTTTCAATGATTTCACACAAACGATGATTCTTTCCGAGCTTGAGGACGCGGTAGGACGCGAAAACTGCTCCGAAAAGCCGGTTGACAAGATCACACACTCGGTTGACTATTTCTGGCTCCCGAGAATGTGGGCGGATCGCGGCTTCAATATGCCGCAGGCAGACGTTATCGTCTCGCCCAAGAACGCCGAGGAGGTTTCCAAGGTACTCAAGATCGCCAACTACTATAAGCTCCCCGTTACTACCTGGGGCGGCGGCGGCGGAACGCAGGGCGGTGCTATCCCGGTCTGCGGCGGTATCGTTCTCGACACCAAGCGCATGAACGAGATATACGACATCAACGAAAAGGGAATGTATATCGAGTGCGGCACCGGTGCTATCTATAAGCACATCGAGTGGGCCGCAAACGAGCGCGGCTATGCGACGATGCACTATCCGTCCTCGCTTACCTGCTCGACGGTCGGCGGCTTCCTCGCTCACCGCGGTATCGGTGTCGTTTCGACAAAGTACGGCAAGATCGATGACA
>CAYRKS010000283.1:0-2233 GCA_964424855.1 uncultured Lachnospiraceae bacterium | reverse complement strand
GCGCAGGACAGATCGAATGCACTGTAAACGGTATCGGTGAGCGTGCGGGCAATACCGCGCTTGAGGAGGTCGTTATGGCTCTCAGGACGCGCGGCTCGATATACAATGCCTCCTGCAATATCGACACGACACAGATATACCGCTCGAGCAAGCTTATATACCATATCACGGGTCAGACCGCGCCGCTCAACAAGGCGATAGTCGGAACCAACGCCTTTGCGCACGAATCGGGTATACATCAGCACGGAGTTCTCGCCGCAAAGGAGACCTACGAGATAATTTCTCCCGAGACGATCGGGAAAATGCCGAACAAGATGGTGCTCGGAAAGCATTCGGGTCGTCACGCCTTTGAGGAACGGCTCTCGGAGCTGGGCTTTGAGCTTTCAAAGGAGCAGCTCGATGATTATTTCGAGAAGTTCAAGGAGCTTTGCGACAAGAAAAAGACGGTCAGCGACCGTGATCTCGAGGCACTGATAAGCGCGAAGAATGTCGTCGGAGTTTACACGCTCGACCGCTTCGATGTTCACGCCGGAAACGATACGAGTCCTTCCTGCGTAATAAGGCTCAGACGCGACGATCGGGTACTCGAGGAGGTCGCGCTCGGCGACGGTCCGATCTCGGCGGCGTACAATGCCATTGACAAAATAATGAATCTTCCGCCGCATCGGCTCGAAAACTATTCGATCCGCTCGACCTCGGAGGGACGCGACACGCTCGGTGAGGTGCTGGTCAAGGTCAGCTGCGGAGATGAGACCTACAACGGGCGCGGGCTTTCGACCGACATCATCGAGTCTTCGATACTTGCCTACCTTCACGCGGTGAACAAATTTGTTCTGCCCGATTCTGCCGAATAACAAAAACCCTCTCGGATTAGCTTTTCCGAGAGGGTTTTTGTTCTAATAAAGATGAATACTCTGTGTATATGTGTAGGATATAATACGAATAATAAAATTTTTTATGAAATTTTATCGAGTCTACTTTACAAGCTTAGGATCCTGTGATATAATTATCTCACGAAGTAAACCTTGATATCTGTAAAGGAAAATTAAAATGAAAAAGCAAGTTCTTTCTATTCTGCTTTCGGCAGTGATGCTGATAGGCATTATCCCGATGACTGCCTGCGGCGAGAAAACGCCCGAGCCGGAAAAATCCAAGGTCGATCACGTTTACAAGGCGACGAACATTGAGCTCGGAGACAACATAAATCCGAACGAGATGATAGTTGCGGGCGATGAGCTGCTCGTCTACGCCCGTGAGATAACGAACCGTGAGAAATATGAGTATCAGAACGTATTTTTGAACGTGGACATCGATACGGGTGATGTAACGAAAACGGTCATTCCGAAGGATGACAATGACTACGACTATCTCCAGAGCATTGCTTCGGACAGCGATGGCAACATATACTTCCTGAAGCAGACCTATGACAGCGATACCGATTCTACCGCCTACAGAGTCGAACGCTACACCGACGGCGGCACGGAGCTTCTCTGCAGCGATGTCACACCGTTTTTTGAAGAGTCCGATGATGACACGATGGGCTCGAGGTATTTTTACGTTTCCGGCTTCATGGTCGATGGAGACGGCAACTTCTATGTTTCCTCGGACGGAAGGATCGTCGTGTGCGACAGAGAGTTCAAAAAGCTCTTCCAGATCGATATTTCCGGCAGGATAGCAGACTTCGGAATGACCTCTGACGGGCGTGTATATGCCTCGTACCGCGATTACGATCTGGGTGGAAGTCAGATGATATCCTATATTGATATCGAGAAAAAGGGCTTTGGCGATGCGCTCGCGCTTCCGGAGAACGAAAGCCTCAGAAATGCCGAGTTTTTTGTCGGCGTTGGCTACGAGCTTTACTACAAGGATACCAACTCGCTCTACGGCTTTAATTCCGCCGACGGCGAATCGATCGAGCTGTTAAACTTTGTAAACTCGGATGTAAACCCGAACAACATAAGCATGATGTCGGTGGTGGATCAGGATACGGTCATTTGCTATATGAGTGAGTACACCGGAGAAGAAGTTATCAACGAGATGCTTCTCATGAAGCGTATACCCGAGGATGAGATCCCCGAAAAGTATATAATAAAGGTCGGATACTATCCGAACGGTGACGGCTTTATCGAATCGGCTGCGGTGAAATTCAACCGTGCGAGCGATGAATACCGCATTGAGCTTATCGACTACGGAAAATATTCAAGCGGTGAGGATTACAGCGGACAGGATCAGC
>CAYRKS010000282.1:0-2256 GCA_964424855.1 uncultured Lachnospiraceae bacterium | reverse complement strand
CGATCCTCGGAAGCCAGCGCATCGAGCGAAGTGCGGTGAGTCCCTGACTGTAGAAGTTCCATGAGTTTCCGGGAGCATTTTGTATCCACTGCGGATCGGATATCGATACCGCGGGGAAGGGATACGGAGTCCAAAATTCGTTCGGATTGTGGAGATAGCGTTCGAATATCTCATTTGCGAGAGCGTTATCGCAAACGCCCTCGGAAAGCACGTTGGTTATCGAGACAGAGCGGAGCTTTCGCTTATTGCCGCTTCGATCGACATCGTAGAAATACTGATCGTTCGGATCGTAGCATAGCTCAAGCATTGCGGATTTTACCGCCTCGGCGCGCTTGAGCCATTTTTGAGACTCCGACGGCTGCCCCTTCATTTCGTACATTTTCGCGAGTGCGATGTGATTTCCGTAGAAGCAGGCGTTCATGTCGGGAGCGAGGAGAGGGAGCTTTTCGTCATCGGTCGGGATATCCTCGGCGTTCTTGGAAAATTCACAGGGATATTTCAGATCGCAGAGCCGCCTTGAATTGTCGTGTCCCGTGTCATAGCCGCAGAACATTTCCACAAGTCCGGTCTTATTCGGCATATGCGTCGCGTAGAGCCAGTTGACCCAGCCCTCGACCGCGTTGCGGCATTCGTCAAGCAGTGAGCTGTCATCCGGATTCTGCTCTATAGCCTCGAGGCAGACCGAGCCGATCGAGACGCATTCCTGAGTCCAGCCGTAGCCGATCTCGTTTGACCAGATGTAGCACGGAAGCTGTCCGGAGGGCTTTTGCTTTGAAAAGTAGAGCCTTACGGTGTTTGCCGATACCTCATGCTCACTCGGCATATAGCTACCCCATGCCGCTCCGTCATATGCGTGCTCGAGCCAAATGCCGGGGTAGGTGTCAGAGATATAGAATACATTTTTTTCCGAGCCGCCGAATTTGCGCAGATGATGCGAATATATGCGCGAAAGCATCTCTTCCTTCATGGAGCTCAGAGCTTGAATGTTAGGGGATGTCATTATGTCATGTCCTCCTTTATATTGTCGGTGCCTATTTGAGGTAGGGATTGGCTTCACGTTCACGATCGAGTGTGGTCTTCGGACCGTGACCGGGATATATCGTGAGATCGCCGTCAAGCTCCTTGAGACGCTTGAGCGATCGAGTCATTGCAAGCTCATCGCCTCCGACAAGATCACAGCGACCGATCGAGCCGCAGAAAAGCGTGTCTCCGCTGATGAGAAGCTCATCACCGAGAAGGCAGATCGAGCCGGGCGTGTGTCCGGGCGTGTGCAGCACAAGGATCTTCGAGCGTCCGAGTGTGTATGACACGCAGACGGCTTTCGCCGAGAGTCAGAATATCGCCGTCCGCGAGAGCCTTTTCGGCAGGGCGAAGCGGGGAAAATATCCCGTACTGCGACATATATGAGAGGTAAGGGTCGGCAAGAGCGGGAAAATCGGCGGGATGAAGATACAGCGGCGCACCGAGTGCATCGCGCACCCGCTCGAGCGAGAGCATATGGTCGAAGTGTGCGTGGGTCAGGAGGATCATTTTGACATCGACCGAAAGCTCACGGCACTTTTCGAGTATGCGCTCCGAGCCGTTTTGAGGTATCTCACCGCCCGGATCGATTATCGCGCCGACACCGGAGCTGTCGCGCAGCAGATAGCAGTTTACCCGCATCGCTCCGACAGGTATCGTATGGATTTTGAGGGAATTCATTTTATCAAGTCCTTAAAAACAGTATCATTATATTATTATACCATATTTAACGCCGTTTGTCTATGGTATTTGCGAAAAAAATCTCCGCAAATGAGAAAAAATTCAGGGGGGATGGAGTGGGGGAGTGTATGCAGCTTTATCGGCAAAATGTATCGGATCAAAGCTCAGATGGTAATGACACAACAAAAAACCTAAGATCTGACTTGAAGTCTGATCTTAGGTTTCTGAATTGGCTGGGGATGAGAGATTCGAACTCCCACATACAGAGTCAGAGTCTGCTGTGCTGCCATTACACAAATCCCCAATGTCTTATGTGTTTGCTGTGTCCCTTGGAACGATATATATTATACCACATCTCGAAGCGTTTGTCAAGGGGTTTTCGAAAAAAAGTTGAAAAAATTTGAAAAAAGATTGGGAGTGCTCGTTGGATTTTGAATTTTCGCCACTTAAATAAAAAAACTTACAGAAAATCAAAAAAATGTGTCGAGATATTGACATTTATGCCATGTTGCGTTATAATATATGTACAAGGATTTTTCAATATTTACAAGGAGG
>CAYRKS010000281.1:0-2257 GCA_964424855.1 uncultured Lachnospiraceae bacterium | reverse complement strand
GCCTCGACCGACATCGAGCAGGCGACAAAGCTTGCCCTCGCGTTGATAACCCGCTACGGAATGAGCAATGATTTCGACATGGTGGCACTCGAGAAGGTGACGAACCAATATCTCGGCGGAGACGCTTCGCTTGCTTGTTCGCCGCAGACTCAGGCGGATGTTGACAAGAAGGTCTTTGAGCTGGTAAAGGCTCAGCACGCGAAGGCGGCTCAGATTCTCACCGACAATCGCTTCAAGCTCGACGAGCTGGCGCAGTTCCTCTATCAGAAGGAGACCATAACCGGCGAGGAGTTTATGGAGATACTGAATCGATAATTTCAAAATTCAAAGGACAAAGCCCGACGGATTTTCCGTCGGGCTTTGGTATATTTAAGCTATAGCGGAGCAAAGTCCGAGATCGTCGGCGATGGCGTTGTGAAGCTCGGCGCGCATTTTTTCGATCTCACCGTAATCGTAGCCGCAGAAGCCGCTCTTTACATTCAGCTGACGGGTCGCGTTCGAGAGGATGATCACCTTTAGCTCAAGCTCACGGTTCATGAACATCGAGCAGCCGGTGTGTCCGCAGTGACCGAAGCTTCCGGTGGGGAATAGCCGTCCGGTCTGTGCGTAGCGTTCATCGACGATGAGTCCGCGTCCCTCGCGATAGGGTGAACCGAGGGTATAATTCCGCTCGGCGAGCTTGTAAAGCTCGGGGGCATAGAGCTTATCGCTTCGTTCGAAAACGGCTTTTGTAAAGCGTTCGATATCCGAAAGCGTCCAGAATTCCGCGCCGCTTCCCGCTATACCGCGCATTATGCAGACATTTGAATCGTCCGCGCGAAATTCTCCGACCTCCTTTCGCGAATAGGAGACGGCGGCGTTGGGTTCATCGACGGCGATATTGAATTTACTGCGTTCAAGTCCGAGCGGAGCCTTGATGTATTTTTCATAAAGCACATCGAGCGGCGCACCGTAGAGCTTTTCGGCGATGAAGCCGAGCAGGATATAGGCGTTGCAGGAGTAGATGTAGTCGCTGCCCGGCTTATAGGCGAGGGGATTTGCAATGATCTGCGCGGCGAGTGAATCGTTTCCCTCGGCGGCGACTTTCGGAGAGAGCGGTATGCGGACTATTCCCGAGGTGTGAGTGAGCAGTTGCTTTATCGTGATGCCCCGTTTGTCCTCGGGGACGCTCCAAAAGCGTTCGAGCGTGTCATCGAGGCTGAGGAGATCATCACTTACGGCGCGGAGGATGAGCGACGCGGTGATGAGTACCTTTCCCATGCTTGCGATATCGAAATAGGTATCGCGGTCGGTGTTCGGAGAGGTCAGGATACTACAGTCATCGCCCTTTGAGACCGAGATCGCGATTGAGGTAAAACGTTCAGCGAGCAGACCCCTGTCGATGAGAGCTTGAGTTTTCGTGAGCTTCATAGGTGTGAGCTTTCCTTTCTGTTACTTTTTTGCATTATAGCATCAAAGTATTCTAAAGTCAATAGGCTATGGTATATTTTCCAAATATGCTACAACGATTTCATACGGTGTTCACAAATATATAGTATAATACATACACAGTCATCTGACCGCGAAACGGAATTTGAAGACTGCAAACCAATGCTCTGATTTGGAGGAAAAACATGAACAACTTCACACAAAATGGCGATACCTTCTATCACGATCGTACACCGAATTCAAAAAAGCCGCCCTTGGACGGCAAGAAGCTGAAAACGATGCTGATCGTCATCGTAGCCGCCATTGTCATCCTGTCGCTTGCCGGCACCTGCTGGTACACCGTTGACGAAAAGCAGCAGGCGGTCGTAACGACCTTCGGAAAGGTCACGGACGTTACCGGCGCGGGCATACACTTCAAGCTGCCCTTCGGCATACAAAGGGTCGAGCTCGTGGATGTCAACGTCTATCAGAAGATCGAGATCGGCTATCGCAGTGACGATCGTCACCCCGACAGCTACGAGGTCATCGAGAAGGAATCGAAGATGATCACGGGCGACTACAACATCGTAAACGTCGATTTCTTCGTCGAGTACAAGATATCCGACCCGGTAAAATATCTTTACAATTCGAAAAATCCCGAGGTCATACTCAAGAATCTCATACAGAGCCAGATCCGTGCGGTAGTCGGCTCGGCAAAGGTCGATTCGGTGCTGACCGACGGAAAGACCGAGATACAGATCCGCGTCAAGGAGCTTGCTACCGAGGCACTCGCTGAATATGACATCGGACTTTCACTCACCGATGTAAAGATACAGGATTCCGAGCCGCC
>CAYRKS010000280.1:0-2259 GCA_964424855.1 uncultured Lachnospiraceae bacterium | reverse complement strand
ATGGAGGGTGAACCCCCTGTCGCAGACGGCAGCCGCTTCTCGGACGTTGAGGACGGTCAGTGGTACACCAAGGGGGTGGAATGGGCTGCTGAAAACGGAATCGTAAACGGTGTCGGAGAAAACGCCTTCGCACCCAACGATCCGCTGACTCGCGAACAGCTTGCTACGATATTCTACCGCTACGCAAAGACGAAGAGCGATGAGCTGAATTACAGAGACCTCAGCAAGTACACCGACGCTGCCGACATATCCGAATATGCAAAGTCGGCAATGGCATGGGCAGTTGCGGAGGATCTGATAATCTCCAACGACGGTAAGCTTCTCCCCGCAGGCGAAGCGACCCGTGCAGACGTAGCTCACGCTATCGCCGCATTCTCCGGAAATTTCAATTTCTGATTTTTCACCGCATTTTTTCATAATTTCCTTTCTTCTTTTCAAAATAAGCATAGTCCCCGGTGTCCGATTTTTCGGATGCCGGGGGCGTGTTTTATTCGTTTTCGGTACAATATACGTTCTTATACAAAAGTTTTCAAAAAGCTCTTTCGGATGTAAAAAATACATGGTAAAATATTTTTAATAAAAATATCGTCTCGATTTTCTTTACCGATGCACTTTTTTCGAAAAAATGTGGTATAATGGTTTAAGCGGACGAACGAAAGAAACGAAAGAGGTGTATATTTTGCAGGATATCCAAGCCCTTGCAGAGGAATTTGCCGCCTGTCAAAAAACCTTACTCGCATTGGGTGATGAAAATCGACAGCATCTGATCCTAAAAATGATCCGAATGGGCAAATGCGAGGGAGTCAGAGTCGGCGAGATAACCGAAAGGACAAATCTCTCTCGCCCCGCCGTATCACATCATCTTCGCATCCTTAAGGATGCCGGGATAATCAAAATGCGGCGCGAAGGAACGAAAAATTACTACTATTTCGATGCGGACGCTAAGGCAATGGACAGTCTGATCGCTATGCTGACTCATGCAAGCGAAATAATGAAGTCTCTGCCCGACCGAAGCGGCGAATAAATTTATTTTCAGAAAGGAATGTAACATTTATGGAAATCATTGAAGCGATAAAGGCGCGCCACAGCGTGCGTCAGTACAGTGATCGACCGATCGAAAAGGAGGTCTTGAATGCCCTAAAGACCGAGATCGCCGAGTGCAACCGCGAGAGCGGTCTGCACATACAGCTCGTCACGGATGAGCCGAAGGCGTTTGACAGCTTTATGGCACACTACGGAAAGTTCAGCGGAGTGAAAAATTACATCGCACTTGTCGGAAAAAAGGGTGCGGAGCTTGACGAAAAATGCGGCTATTACGGTGAGCGTCTGGTCTTAAAGGCACAGCAGCTCGGTCTGAACACCTGCTGGGTCGCACTCACCTTCAAGAAAATACACGGAGCGTTTGAGGTCGCATCGGGCGAAAAGCTCACAGTTGTTATCGCTCTCGGCTACGGAAACACTCAGGGTACCCCTCACACCTCAAAGGCGGCAGCCGCAGTCAGCAATGTCGATGAAGCTTCGCCCGCATGGTTCAAGGCGGGAGTTGAGTCGGCACTTCTCGCTCCGACTGCAATGAATCAGCAGAAATTCACCCTTACCCAAAGCGGCGACAGTGTAAAAGCGACTGCCGGCGGCGGCTTTTATACCAAGCTCGATCTCGGTATCGTAAAATATCACTTCGAGCAGGGCGCGGGAATCGAAAGCTTCAGCTGGAACTGAGCTTTTTATAAAGGACGGTCATTCAATTTGATGACCGCCCTTTTTTTATTCACATTTATGTGCTATAATAGGATTATACTGCTCAACGGTAGAAAGGAGAATGAACAAATGAAGACTATCGCAATAATAGACGATGACGTGCATATCGGAGATATGCTCGAAGCTCTGCTGAAGCGCGAAGGGTATGCTGTTCTGCGTGCATATTCGGGTACAGAGGCAATATATCTTCTGTCGCAAAGTCGCCCCGACCTGATCCTGCTCGATCTCATGCTTCCCGGGATGTCGGGCGAGGAGGTGCTTTCGCACATAGACGGCATCCCGGTAATAGTGCTTAGTGCAAAGATTGAGGTGAGCGACAAGGTGCGGCTTCTGCTCGGCGGAGCGGTCGATTACATGACCAAGCCCTTTGACACGAAGGAGCTTTTGGCACGGATAATCGTGCAGCTCCGTTCCTCGGATCGCACATCGAGTCCAAGGCTAACATTCGGTGAGCTGACACTTGACACCACGGCTCAAACTTTATCGGTAAAGGGTCAGCCG
>CAYRKS010000279.1:0-2271 GCA_964424855.1 uncultured Lachnospiraceae bacterium | reverse complement strand
TACCCTCGTCAACGCTGTCACAGACGGTCACGGGCTTTCCGCACCCCTTTATGCAGTCGGCAAGGTCAGCCGCGCCGAGCGCACGCGGGCTGTTCGGCGTTACGGTCACAAAATGCTTGACGATATCGGATGCCATATCGTACATTGCTCTGTAATCCTTATCTGCCAAAACACCGGTTACGGCGATAAACTTCACACCGGGCAGATATTCGTTTGCACACTTAACGAGCTGCTCCATGCACTGCGGATTGTGTCCTCCGTCAACTATTACGATCGGATTGTAGCTGACAAGCTCAAAGCGTCCATGCCATTTGACCGTGCGGATGCCTCTTCGAATACCGTGACGGGTTATTTTCCAACCGCGCTCACGCAGAGCCTCGATGACCGTGAGTGCGACCGCGGCGTTCTTTCTCTGATGATCCCCGAGAAGCGGAAGCTCGATACCGGGGAGGTCTCTCCACTCGAGTATCTGACCCGATATCGATTCGACTCGCAGGACGAGCTGATCGACCTCAGCGATGTGCAGCCTTGCCCCAACGCTCTCACAGCGAGCCTTTATTATCTCCTCGACCGATTTTTCGACGGGATACAAAACGACATCACAGCCCGGCTTAATTATGCCAGATTTTGTGGCAGCGATCTTTTCTATCGTGTCACCGAGGATCTGTGTATGATCGAGACCGATGTTCGTAATAACGGCGACCTCGGGAGAAGGGATCACATTCGTAGCGTCGAATTCTCCGCCCATTCCGACCTCGCAGACCACGATATCACAGCCCTCGCGCGAGAAAAATTCAAATGCGATAGCGGTGGTCAGCTCAAATTCGGTGGGCTTTTCGGTAAGAGTCTCGGCAAAGCCCTTTACATACTCGGTGATCTCGGCAAGAGTCTCGTCGGAGATCGGGGCACCGTTTACGACCATACGCTCATTGAAGCGAATGAGATAGGGCGAGGTATATAATCCGGTCTTGTAGCCGGTCGAACGCATGATCGAGGCGACGAGCGCGCAGGTCGAGCCCTTTCCGTTGGTTCCGGTCACGTGGACATATTTGCAGTTTTTCTCGGGATGACCCATGAGGTCGAGCAGAGCGGATATTCGCTCGAGTCCGGGAACGGTTCCCTTCCAGCTTACGGAATGTATATATTCCAGTGCTTCATCGTAATTCATAAATGATCAGCTCCTAAATTTGATTATTGGTTCGCTTTTTGGCAGTGATAATATGCGCCTTTTCGAAAACGTGTGCGCGCATTAAAAGATAAACTATAGCGGTCTCGAGCAACCACGTCACCGCAAACTGTACCGACCGAGTGGCAAGCTTGGTTACAAAGAAGGATGTGAACGCCTTTCCGCCGTAGACAAATGCCAACGCCCAGCTCTGGTACAATATCGAGCCTATAATGACCGCAGGCAGATATGCAAGCCCTATCCTCACCGGAGTCGGACGCTCAAGCACGAATTTTCTGAAAAGTCCCGAGGTCAGACCGTATAAAATCGGCGGCAGCGAAAACAGCGGATTGAAGCCGTAGCCCGAAAAAAGGCAGCCTATGACATCCCCCGCCGCTCCGACAAGTGCGCCCGGGAGCGGTCCGAACAGAAGTCCGGCGAGAAAATACGGAACGGCTTCGATCGAAAAGCGGGTCGTAGAGTTCGGCATAGGGATTATAAGTCGTGAAAGCACAACCGCGGCGGCGGCAAGCAGTGCGCAGCCGGTGAGCATACGCACGGTCATCACGCTTTTTTTCCTTTGATGCTCGTCGTTTGATCTCTGCATAAAAATACCTCCTGAAATGCAGCATTCCAACGGTGCCGCATATCCGGGAGGGGAAAATATTCTGAAATGCTCCGTATATGCAACAGCGGGATGCGATCCTGATACCGCAGAGGCGCATAAAATGCGTTCCCCTTTCGTTCCCGAGGCAACTCCCCGTCCTAAGGACACTTTACGCATCAGAATCTACTCTGTGTCGGCGAACATTTTTACCGACAATTAAATTTTATCACAAAACACGCATTTTTTCAAGCGCAAAAATCAAAAAAGCTGAAGTCCTTTGCAGTCTTATTGCTGTGCAATCTGACAAAACTGCAAAAAAATCAAAATATCCGAATTTTTTTTTGAAAACCCCCTTGACAAATCGCCGCAAATGTGATATAATATTTAAGCACGATGGTTGAATGCAAATCATCGAAGCAATTGAATATGGCGGAGTAGCTCAGCTGGCTAGAGCAACCGGTTCATACCCGGTAGGTCATGGGTTCAAGTCCAATCTCCG